>JADINC010000020.1 GCA_017694255.1 Candidatus Enterousia avistercoris
AATGTATACAATGAAAATTAACCCGGACAAGGTTCGTGATGTCATTGGCAAGGGTGGCTCTGTCATCCAGGCGCTGACCCGTGAAACCGATACACAAATCGATTTAGAAGATGATGGTACGGTAAAAATCATGGCAACGTCCAAAGAAAACGCCGATGCGGCAATCGCGCGTATCAAAGATATCGTTGCCGAACCAGAGGTTGGCGTAATCTATTCGGGTGTTGTATCTGGGGTCAAGGATTTTGGTTTATTTGTAAAAATCTTGAATGGTTTTGAATCGATGGTTCATATTTCTGAAATCACCGGCGAACGCATTGCCAAAATCGAAGATACCGGCATCAAAGAAGGCGATAAGGTTTTCGTGCGCTATTTGGGCGCAGACAAACGTGGTAAAACGCGTATGTCTATGGTCGGCATTGACCAGAAAACAGGTGCCGAGGTTAAAAAATAATAAACCAACATTGTGCCCCAAATGGGGCACAATTTAAACACGGGGGGAAAATAAAAATGGATATGGATGCATTAATGGCCCAGGCCAGCGCATTACAAGACAAAGTTGCCGCCGCCCAAGAAAAACTGGGGGCGTCGCATGTCAAGGGTATTGCAGATTCTGGGGCATGTATTGTTGAAATGACGGGCAAATATGATTTAGTAAACATTACAATCCGCGAAGATGTTTTGTCGCGCGGTGCGGCGGCGGTTGCCCAGTTGGTCGCCATGGCGTATAATGATGCCAAGGCCAAGGCTGATGTATTGATAGATACGGTTATGGGTGCGGCCACGGCCGGCATACCAATGCCATAATAAAATACTGGACAATGCGGAAAAAATGATTTATATTTGGTCCGCCGATATGGATGTTTAGCTCAGTTGATTAGAGCATCTCGTTTACACCGAGAGGGTCGGGGGTTTGAGTCCCTCAACATCCACCACAAAATTTCGTTAACGAACGTAGTGAGTTTAAGAAATTTTAGTGCCACACGAAGCCTTGTGCGAAGTGTGGCTTTTTTATCGTCCAGACGGGCGATTTTATTTTATTAATTTTCTTGTCTTTATATTGTCAGGCGCAGTCCCGCAGAAACAAATGGCGTTTCTGTTGTAATCCCCAGTGATATCCATAAATCAACATTTTCACTGTATTTGTACCGCAGTGATGTAATTGCCGTGTGATCCATATAATCATCTATATCGCGGTTCCATATGCCTGTATCAGAAAATATATATGTTAATGATACACTGTAATTTAATATATCATAACTGATGCCTGTGCCAACCGCCAGCCCATCAGATATTGGGCCAACAGGATTTTCGTCATAAATTACACGCGCCGTTAATCCCCACATAAAACTGTTATACTGTAAATTCAGTCCCCCAGATACCTGGGCGCGCCAGTCGGCATTTACCAGTGGCGTATATGCGTCCGTGCGATAATTATCAGGGCGCGACATAAATGATGCGCCAAACGCATATGCGGTTTTAACCTTGCCCGTGGGACTGCGTAATTTTATTCCTGCATCAATGGCATAGTCATAGTCGTCGGTTATACCTGCCACCGACAGTCCATATTGCGTCGCACCAATTGGCATAGATACCAAATTCATACGCAGTGCGTTGCGCCCAGTGGTCAGGGTTGTATCCGCAATAACAGGTCCCGCCGGATGTATTTTTTTGTAAAACAGCGGCTTGTCATTTACGCGCAGTCCCCCAACATCAGGCAACCCAACCCCCAGTTTGCGTGCCACAGAATCTGTAAAACCGATTTCCATACGGCCATATTTACGATTTTGCCAATATGTAAATCCTTCGCGCATGAATTTGTCTTCGTCCACCGCGGCGGCGTCTATTGCATAAACCAGTCCGAACGTATTTGCCCCTGGGTGATAATTAATTTCGCCCCGCACACGCCAATCATTAATAAAATACGGTGTTTCAAAATCTGGTTCCAGCAATCCTGCTGTTCCATATCCATTTATTTTAAACCCAAATTTTTCACCGTTATATTGCAACGCATTTGCCACCGTTCCCGGCAAATCAGATATTAAATGTGTCAGCGTCCCAGACGCCAGCATAAATCCATATGCCGGCCGAACTGGGGCGGCGGCAAAACATATAAACAGTGTTGCTGGGAATGCGCGTAATATATACCGTGAAATCATTATTGCCCCCCTTGGGCTTCGGATAATATTGCATCGCGCAGTTTTTTATATGCGCGTTCTTCGATTTGACGCACGCGTTCACGCGATATACCGTATTTTTGTGATAACGCTTCCAGTGTTAATGCCGGGTCAGACAAACGGCGCGCAACCAGTATTTCCCGGTCGCGTTCAGACAGTTTATCCAAATTCTCGCGCAATAATTCATACCCACGACGACGAAATTCCATTTGTTCCATATTATCCTGGATACTGTTTTTTTCATCTGGCATATTTGACAGAATATCGCGCGTTTCGTCATCCGTATGTACCGGCGCGTTTAACGACACATCGCGCGCAGACATCCGCGTTGACATACGGCGTACGTCATTTTCTGGAACGTCCAGATATTCTGCAATTTGTTTTGTCTGGTCGTCTGACAAATTTCCATCCATTATTCCCAACGCGCGCCGTGCCCGGGCCAGATTGAAAAACACGCGCTTTTGATTTGCAGATGTTCCAATCTTTACAATAGACCAATTTTGCAAAATTGTTTCATAAATTTCCGCGCGGACCCAAAACATTGCATATGTAGAAAACCGAAAGCCCTTTTCAGGGTCAAATTTTTGCAACGCCTGCATCAGTCCCATATTTCCACTGGCAATCAAATCGCCAAATGGCACGCCATAATTGCGAAAATCGTACGCCACGGACACCACCATGCGCAGATGACTGGCCACCAGTTTTTCTGCCGCGGCCGCATCATGATTGCGCACCCATGCTGTTGCATATTCGTATTCTTCGGATGCCGACAGAATCGGTATTTTTTGCACATTTTGAATATACTGGGCCAGACTGGTTTCATCATTGACCCCACGTGCCGCAACCAGACTTTGGCTTTGTTGTGTTGCTGGTAAAGTGTTCTTGTTCTTGATTTGCTTTTTCATAACTTTTATAGTATAGCAATAAATTAAGATTTATCAAGGTACCATATAAAAACAGGAGTATTTTCCATGGCTTCAATTCTGGAACGGAATAAAAAAGTTGCACCAAAGAAAAAAACACGCGAAGACTATGCCGAAGACGCACTGTATCGCGAAGTCTGGGAAGAGGTTAATAACGAAAAAACAATGGCGTTTGTTAAAAAATATTCCCGGTATATTATTGGGGGTGTACTGGCAATCATGATTATAACAACAGCTGCGGTTATCGGCGTGCGTACACATCGGGCGCATAAAATTGCGGTGGCACAATCATATGAAACTGCAGTAAATAAAATGGATGCAGATATGCTGAGTTCTGTCGCAGAAAACGCCGGTGGCGCAACTGGTGATTTGGCGTTATTTCAATCATATTTATTGGATAACGACATTACCAAGTTGGAACAGTTGGCAAATGATGCCGCAACGCGTGATATGCGCGATTTGGCACGCTTGCATATTGTGGGGCTGCGTGGGGATGACATGACTGCCGCTGCGATCGAAGATTATCTGGCACCATTGGACACAAAAAAATCGCCATATTATTATACGTCGCGCCTGATGGTGGCACAAAAGTATTTATCCACAGGCGATCGGGAAAATGCAAATAAATGGCTGGACGTGATAATTAATGACGAAAACGCGCCTGCGGTTATTTCTGCCACGGCCCAAACATTACGATAATCAAAGGATACACACATATGCGAAAAATTATCGCAATTGGCGCATGTTTAGCTGTACTGGGGGCATGTTCTGAACACGATCCAATTTTGCCAGGTGTACGGACGCCTGTATTTGACACGACGAATATGCGTGTTTTAAATACAACGATTGATAATTTGCCGGACCAGATTGCGCGTCCTGATGCCACAGATTGCCCATATACCCAGGATTCGTCAAACGTAATCTGGGACGGGAAACGGAAAGTGTTCAGTGGTTTCCCAACGAATAATTCTGTGGCCAGCACCCAGACCCCTGTTTGCTATAATGGCTATGTCTATGCGGGACTGACCACGGGCGAAGTTATCAAGGTCGCGCCAAAATCGCGTAAAATTGCATGGATTGCCGATGTCTTTCGCCCCAGTAATATGACCGGTGGCGCGGCGATTGTTGATATTATTGCGCCACTGGTGATTCATGACGGGGCATTATATGTCGGTGGATTGGGCGACGCGTTTTGCCGTATAAATACTATATCTGGCGACAAAAAGTGGTGTGTTAATATCGCTGTTGCATTACCATTCATTGTTGCAGACAATGTCGCATTTGTTTTGGCAACAGATAACAAACTGTACGCAATACGCACGTCTGATGGTGCAATATATTGGCGTACGTCGGTTGAAAACCAATCTGAACCAAAATATGAAAACAAAATCATTATGGTTGGTAAACAAAAAATTGACGCAGCCAGTGGGAAAATCTTGTCATAATATACGGCTGTAAAAAAACGCCCCGTTTGGGGCGTGTTTTTTTATTACAACAGACACGATAATGTTGCGCTGGTATTCTTTAACATAAACCAACCTATTCGATAATCTGTTGCATATACCGTCGCTAAAAACAGTGCCAAAATGCCGATAACAATTATTACATTCATACGCTTGCCACGCATGCAGTATACCGCGATATTGTAAAACAAGAACAATATATACGCATCGACCAGCAAACTGATTATCCACATAGACGTGCAATTAAACGCCAACGCATTCAGCACCAGCACCACTGGGTATATAAAGAATACAGATGCCAATCCCTTGACCGCGATTTCCCAATCACGTTCACCGCCGGTTATTTCAGACACTAACATCATTAATCCGCCCATAACGAACAGTAATGCCACCGCCAACACCGGAACAATTATTATCGCGGTAAATACAGATCCAATTGTTATTGTTGCGCCACCAATTAACCGCAACAGTAATACCAAGCATCCACCAATTAAACCGTATATAAACGCCTTTAACATAGATTCTTCCATTTTGCCGTCGGCAACAATCTTTGTAAAATAGCGCTTTGGATTAATCAGGATATCTTTGATATGTCCCAATGCATTTTTTATTTTTTTCATCATTTCACGCCCCCATTTGATTATTTATATTTTTGCTTTATAATTAAAAAAAATCAATGGAAAAAGTGATGTTAAAAATAACAATTACAGGTCGCCCAAATACGGGAAAATCAACACTGTTTAACGCGCTGACGGGGACGCGCGATGCATTGGTACATGATCGACCCGGGGTGACGCGCGATACAATTGGTGGCGTGGTCCAGAACCGACCATGGGAAATATTTGATACCGCGGGGCTGGAAAACGCCAAAAGTGGGATTGAAAAAAATTCAACGGATATGGCACTGGATGCAATCACTACGGCGGATGCCGTGCTGTTTGTTGTCGATGGGCGTACGGGACTGACGGCGGCAGATACAGAATGGGCGCGCATGGTTCGTCGCAAGACGCATGCCCCGGTGTTATTATTGGTAAACAAATCTGAATCTGGGCGTCGTATGGCGGATGTGCATGAATTCTATAAATTGGGGTTTGGTGAACCGATAATGATTTCAGCAGAGCATAAGACTGGTTTCGATGCCATTTTTGAATTTATGGATAAAATCGCCACTGTTTCGGAAAATTCCCACGATGCCACACGCGCGCAACAAGAAAAAAAATTAAAAATCGCAATAATGGGCCAGCCGAATGTTGGTAAATCGACACTGGTAAATCGCGTGTTGGGACATACGCGTCAAATCGTTATGGACGCGCCAGGGATAACCCGTGATACAGTAAAAATACCAACAAATTTTTATGGTCGCGATATTGTGTTAATGGATACGGCCGGCCTGCGGCGCAAGGCTGGCGTTCGCGATGATGTTGAAACACTGTCTGCATTAAAATCACTGGACGCGATTGAAAAATCAGATGTGGTTATTTTGGTGGTTGACGCCACGCGCAATATTGAAAACC
>JADINC010000021.1 GCA_017694255.1 Candidatus Enterousia avistercoris
ATTCTTGCTGTTGTTGACATTTGGTATCATTATGCTGGTTGGGATTTATCTGGTCCCGCCATTGGCAGAAATTGCCGGTGATAACATGGTCTGGACTGGCATGGCGCGTTCGCTGATATGGCTGTCTGAATTTTCAATACAGTATTGGTATATTATTTTGGGGGTGTTTGTTGCACTGTGTGTCATTATCGGTATCAGTTTACCAAATTGGTCGGGGCGGTTGCGTGCAAAATTTGATAAGTTGCCACCATGGAATGTTTATAAAATTCAAATGTCTGTGGGCTGGTTGATGAGTTTGTCGTCAATGGTTGCCGCCGGTATTACAATACCAGATGCAATGCGCATGCTGGCAGATAATTCAAATAAATATTTGCGCGATATACTGGAAGACACATTGCACTATATCGCAAATGGCGCAAATCTGGGGGCGGCGTTAAATAGTACAGGACGCGATTTTCCGAATTCAGAAATTATTGGCGATTTGGCAATATATGCCGATATGAATGGGTTTGATGAAAACCTGGGGCGGGTGGCAAATGATTATCTGGAAGAATCTGTGCGTAAAATGGAATCTGTATCCAATGTGTTGAACAGTATTGGAATTTTACTGGTATCGGCAATTATTGCATGGGTCGTGCTGGGTACTTTCCAGATGCAAGACCAAATTACCAGCGCCCTGACATAAAACAAGGCGCATTTGCACTTTGAACTTTGTAATCTGGTATAAAACGCCAATGGCATTTTATACCATAAACGGCAGGTTTTCCAATGTGCCTTCGGCAACGCGTACATTAATATCCAGCATCATAAATACGGTATCCGGGGTGCGGGAGATTTCTGGATTAAACATGTGTGTAGACAGCAAGTGGCTGGTATTAACTGATAATTTTGTTATCAAATGGTCATCGTCCAGCAATGTATATATCGGTCCAATATCACGCGGTGTGTTTTCGCCGATTTCGTGTTCGTTTTGTGGACAACGCAGACCGTCCAGTATCGTCTTTACCCGGTTATCAATATCACTGTGTGGCAGACCAACAATCTCTGGATGCATCATCTGGATGTCTATTTCGGCCAACAGTTTTAAATTTGGTGTTATTATCGGATTCCAATCAATTCCGCCAATGTGACGGGTGGTAATGGGGCTTTTTGTTGCGCCCGGCATCATATATTGGGTCATGTTGTCCCACGGCTGGTGTTCCAGCAGTTTTTTCAGTTGTGGATGAAACTGCATCCGGATGTCGGAAATGTGTTGGGACCGCTTTTTCGGATTGATGAAAATTTCGCCAAAATACAGTAATTTGAAACGCATGTTTTATCCCCTTTTTTCTTGATAATTATACCATAAATTGCTATTCTTCGATAGAAAAAAGAAAGGAATTTATAATGGCTGTGAATAATGAATATACCGGTGATTCAATCAAGGTTCTAAAAGGGTTAGAGGCGGTTAAAAAACGCCCAGGGATGTATATCGGCGATGTCGGCGAAGGGGGATCGGGTCTGCATCATATGATTTATGAAGTTGTCAATAATTCTATTGACGAAGCAATGGCCGGTTATGCCGATACAGTGTATGTTTCTTTAAATGCAGATGGCAGTGCCACAATTCGTGATAATGGACGCGGTATGCCGTTCGATATCAATCATGAAACAGGGCGCAGTGCGCTGGAACTGATTATGTGTGAACTGCATGCCGGGGGAAAGTTTGATAATGAAACCAATGGCGCGTACAAGGTATCGGGTGGTTTGCACGGGGTTGGTGTGTCGGTGGTAAATGCGCTGTCAACATGGCTGGATGTGCGTGTATGGCGTGGTGATAAAGAAGCACATATGGCATTTGCAGATGGTGTACCAACATGTGATTTGACCATTACAGAAAATAAAACACATCATGAACATGGGACCGAGGTTACTTTTCTGCCATCGCCAGAAACATTTACCGGAACCGAATTTAATTTTGATACATTAGAAACATGGTTGCGCGAACAATCGTTCTTGAACGCGAATGTCAGGATTATTCTGGAAGATTTGCGTGGTGCAGAAAAGAAAACGCGTGAATTCCATTCGGCAGATGGATTAAAGGGATTTGCCACATATCTGGACAAGTCCAAAGAATTGTTAAATCGCGAACCAATCCAGATGATAAAGCAGATTGATGATACATATATCGAAATTGTCTTGCAGTGGACAACCGCGTATACGGAAACATCATTATGCTTTACAAACAATATTCCGAACCGTGATGGTGGAACGCATCTGGCGGGATTTCGTGCGGGACTGACGCGGGCAATTAATAAATATATTGGTGAAAAGTCTACGAAAAAAGACATCAGTCTGTCGGGCGAAGATTTTCGTGAAGGTTTAACCAGTATTATCAGTGTTAAGATCCCGGATCCAAAATTTGGGTCACAGACCAAAGATAAACTGGTATCCAGTGAAGTGCGACCATTGGTTGAAAATACGGTATATGATTTATTGTATGAATATCTGGATGAAAATCCGGCAATCGCAAAGTTAATTGTTGATAAGATTATAGAGGCCGCCACCGCACGCGAAGCAGCGCGCAAGGCACGCGAATTATCACGCAAAAAAACAGGACCAGAGTTAGGCGGATTGCCAGGAAAGTTGGCAAATTGTTCAGAAAAAGATCCGGCAAAGTGCGAACTGTTCATTGTCGAAGGGGATTCGGCGGGTGGTACCGCAAAGCAGGGGCGCGACCGCAAGACCCAGGCAATATTGCCATTGCGTGGGAAAATTTTAAATGTTGAACGCGTGCGTTTTGATAAAATGCTGGGGTCGGATACGATTGGTGCGCTGATTACCACCATGGGTGCCGGTATCGGTAAAGATGATTTTGATATCGAAAAAATGCGCTATCACAAGG
>JADINC010000022.1 GCA_017694255.1 Candidatus Enterousia avistercoris
CGGCGCAGGCCGGGATCCACTGCACCGCAGGTATTTGTGTCGCGAATGCGACACATTATTTGAACTTTGAACATAAAAAACGGGGCGATGCCCCGTTTTTTTTAAATGCTGTCCGCGTTTATCCAACGACCATTTCGCAATAAACCTGGCGCCATGCCTTCGTTATTGCGCAACGCATCAATCACACGACGGGCATTTGACGCATCCAAATTGATAATGCGTACTTTGTACATATCGCCTTCTTGGACAACGACTGCGTCGCCATATGAACGCATGCGGGCCGCCAATGTATCAGCGCTGTCCTGGGCATAAAATGCCGCAACCTGGACGCTGTATTCGCCAGACGTGGCCGGTGCAACGGTTGCGCCCGGGGCTGTTGTAGTTGTAACAACCGTTGTTTCCACGGTTTGTGCCGGTGGCGGTGTCATCGGTTGGGCCGACATCGCCGGTGTTGTTGCGCCAACAGTTGCGTTTTTAACCGCAATTGATTCATCTGCCAGTACCTGGACCTGGACCTTGGTCTGGCCATTCATGCCAATTTGGCGTGCCGCCGCAGGCGACAAATCCATAATACGCGTGTTTACAAATGGGCCACGATTATTTACACGCACGACCACAGACTGGCCATTATCCAGATTCGTCACACGCGCAATCGTTGGCAATGGCAATGTTTTACTGGTTGCGACCATCTGATTCATATCAAAAACTTCGCCATTAGATGTTTTTGTTCCGTTCAATTCCGCAGGAACAATGCCCGCAATTCCAGTTTGGTTATATGTTAAATCTTCGACCGGGATGTATTGGACATCTTCGACCTTGTACGCGCTGCCTACGTAATATTTTGGTGCAGGCGCCAATAAATACGCGTTATTTAATGACGGGGTATCCGTCGTGATTAATGTTTCTTCGCCGAAACCATCGGCCGCATATCCGTTCACAGCACTGTCATTCGTGGTACTTAAATCAGTACAACCCGCCATGACCGCCGCCAGAACCGCCAGTGATATTACTTTTTTCATTGTGGGACTCCTTACATTCTTAATTTAGATTTTATCATATAAAACGCCCACTTTCAACAGGATTTTGACTATATTTTTCGGTCGATTAAATACGCAATTGGCAGATATATTATGCCATATGCCCCGATTGCCACAAACAGCACCCATATGTTGGTTATCGGCACAAACCACAGCCCAGCCCCCATAATAATCGCCAGCGCAAAAAATGCCACAATTGCCCATACAGTGCGCGGCGATATATGGACCAGCGCGCGACGCCGACACGCCCGGCCCAACAGATAATTCTTTAAATAACCACTGGCCACAATGCCAATTGGAATGGCCAGATATCCGACAAATGGAAACGCCGCGACGTATATAACCGCCGCCACAGCCAATGATATCATACTGGTTTTGACAGGCGTTCTGACATCTTGGGATGCGTATAATGTTTTACTGTAAATTTGACTGATCATCATGGCGGGCAAGACCAAAACCTGGATCATTATTGCGACCGCGACCGCATGCGTGGATTCGGCCGTCCATGCGCCATATTCAAACAGATATTTTATTATCGGTTCCGCCAGCACAAACAACCCGACAACGCACGGCACAATAAACATCATAGACCGACGCATAGACGAGTTCTGTTGTAAATAAACACTGCGCATATTATGTTCCGACATGGCATTTGATATAGACGACATCAAAACCGTCCCCACCGCCAAACCAATTAATGCAAATGGCAACTGGACCATGCGATCAGAATAATACAGCCATGATACCGCGCCACTTTCAAAACTGGCGACCAGGGTGCCGACAATAATTGTTATCTGGTAAAAACCGTTTCCAACAATACTGATCCCCAGTCGTTTAAACATACTCTTGATTCCCGGGGTCCAACGTGGCACCACCAGACGCAGCCCAAAATGACGCGAACGAATCCGATGCCATAAAATTCCAAACTGGATTATCCCAGACAGCACAACAGTAAACGCCATTATATACAAAATTGTCGTCGGGGCAAAAAACGCCGCCAGTAATAATGCACCAATCAGCATAATATTCAGCAACACTGGCATAAATGCAACCAACATAAATCGTGAAAACGCGTTCAAAATTGCGGATAAAAATGCCGATGCGCATATAAATATCACATACCAAAACATTATGCGCGATATAACAACCGTCTGGGCCATTTTTCCGGGGTCGTCTGCAAACCCAGGTGTCAAAATCCACACAACCAACGGCATAAATATTTCAAACAGTATCGTTATGCCCAACAGAACAACCATCAGCCACGAAAATACATTCTGGGCAAAATTTTTGTCTTTATTTCTGTCGGTGTACATTGGAATAAATATAGATGATAATGCGCCTTCGCCCAGCAGGTCGCGAAATAAATTTGGCAATTTGAATGCCGCCAGAAATATATCAGACAGCCGCCCCGCCCCAAAAACGTGCGCAATTAATAAATCACGCAGGAACCCAAATACACGACTGATTCCCGTCATAACACCAACGCCGAAAATATGTTTGCCTAGATTCATGGTTTCGATTATACTCACCTTTGAACAATAAAATCAAGACAGGATTAAACCGATGAAAAAAATATTTTTAATGTTTGGTATTTTGACTGTGTTGGCGGCATGCGCGGGAACAGACACAGAAATAGAACAAATACAGCCGCTGGACGTGATATATCGCACAGCATACGATGAATTTAATGACGAAAATTACGAGGATGCTGCCAATAAATTTACCCAGGCGGAAACACAATACCCCGCCAGTCCATGGGCGGCCGACGCACTGGTTATGGCGGCATATTCATACTATATGGATGGCGATTTTGCCAGTGCCCTGCTGGCGGCCGACCGCTTTATGCGGTTTCACCCCGGGCACCCAGATGTTCCGTATATACTGTATCTGCGCGGCATGTGCTATTACCGCCAAGTCAGCGACGTTCGGCGTGAACCCGGTATGTCTGCATATGCACTGCAACAATTCCAACAATTAGTGGAACGTTTCCCAAAATCTGAATACGCAAAAAATGCAGAAAATAAAATAATTATCTTGAAAAACTATATCGCTGGGAAAGTAATGTATTCTGCACGCAGTGATATGGCACGTGAAAACTGGCCCAGCGCAATTTCGCGCCTGCAATCAGTTGTGCAAACTGCCCAGGAAACAGTCATGACGCCAGAGGCATTATACAGATTAACAGAATGCTATACGGCAATTGGACTGCCGGAACAGGCGCACGGATACGCGGAAATGCTGCGATTAAATTTCCCAGATAATAAGTGGACAAAAAAACTGGACAAGAAACCTGGTGATTTTGAATCGGGAAAAAATAAATAATCATGAAGCATTTATCAGAATCAGATATAGAAAAAATGGCATGTGCCGACTTTGTTCCTGACGCCACCAGTGTGCGCCGGGGGGTGCGTGCTGAATTACGACTGGGGGAACTGGTTCCGAAACCGCGCGCCCCGCACCCAAAACACGCCGTTATAGATTTACACAAAAAAACCGAAGACCAGGCATGGAATGAAATAATGGAACTGGCCACATCAGGGGTACGCGATGCAACAATTATTACCGGGGCCAGTGGTATATTAAAAATCAAATTCCAACAATGGGCACGCGACAGTCTGCTTAGTCCATATATAGTGTCTGTGGTTCCGCTAAATAACGGCAGCTTTGCGGTAAAATTTAAAAAAATTAAATGCTGAAAACAAATTAATTCCGGCCGACCATCTGGGTTGGATCCATGCGCGTGCCATTATATTTCATTGCATAGTGTAAATGCGGTCCTGTGGTGCGACCGGTATTCCCCGTTTTTGCAACGACACAGCCCGCCTGGATAATATCGCCGTTTTTTACCAACGTCTGGCTCAGATGACAATAAACTGTTTCATATCCACCAGAATGCGCAATCCGCAACCCATTACCACACGTGCTGTCGGTCCATGCCGCAGCGACTGTGCCAGATGCCGGGGCGTATACATTTGTACCCATGGGGGCCGCAAAATCAATTCCCCAATGCGTTTGACGCTTTCCTGTAACCGGATGAACGCGCGCACCATATGGCGATGTTATACGTGGCCCACCCACCAGCGGTTCGCCGATTGGAATTTTCTGGTCCGCGGGAATTGACGGATTATTTGGCGAACATGTGCGAACCGACAGGACCGACGCAACAGGCATTTGCGTAATCGATGTAGTTGGCGCGGTTAATTGGGCCGCCGGTTCGGTGTCTTTTCGTACAGTTCGCCCGTCAAATATATAGCCATACTGGGGCAAATTATTATATGCCATGGCGGTATTTTGTGCATCGCGTTGCAATTCTTCTTCAATAGTTATTCCCGGATATGTACACCCAGAAATACAGCGTCCGGATGCGTCATATTCACTTTCCAGCGGACCGTATCCAGCAACGTCCAGGGACAAATCCTGGACAAACGATAAATCGTTCGCATTTTTTGGGAACGACTGTGGTGTCAATAAACTGGCGCCCTGGGCGCACATACACGAAACAGCAAATGAAAACAGCGCAAATTTTACCAACGACATCATATCGCGCTGATTATACCATTTTTACGCATGAATTAAAAGCCTATCTTTAACGTGGCGTTTATCGTATGCGACATGTAGTCCGAACGAACATCTATGCGATAATTCAAACCTGCCACCATATGCGCGGTATAAAAATTAATCCCCAGTTCACCGTTCAGTGATGTGCGATGTGGCGTATCTATGGGAATATAATATACGCCGCCGTTTATCAAACGAACACGCATACTGTCTGTGCCGTGACTGATTAAATCATATCCGCCCCCAATTTGAACAGATGGGCGCACAACAAAATCTGTGCCAACAAAATTAACCCCCATATCAACCGCCGCCGATACATTCAGCATATTAAACCACCAGTCTTCAAATGTCTGGACCGCAGCATCGGCATATTTATCGGCAGACATGTATGTATACCGGGCGATGGTCTGGGGCGTGATAGACACCGCGCCACGTTGCAGGCGGACTCCAGTGTTTATTTGTGCCGAATAAAAATCTGTATCATATGCCCCATCGTCGGCAATTTTTGATATTGATTTGTTTGTGGTCCAACTGGTATGCCCAGCGTTCAACCCAGAATTTATAAACATCCCAGAACGTGATAAATATTGCGAAAACATAGTTATACTGTTGCTGGTGGCGTCTGAATATGCGCGCGTGTCATGCGTATCTGTCATTGAACGCGTATATTCTACCCCAAACAGCCAACCGTCTGAAACAAAACCTTTGGCATTTACTGTAAATCCGGTGTTTTGGGTCTTGAAATCGCCGTTTTCACGGGAATCATAGTCTGAAAACGCCCCAAATATATGTCCATCCAAAACAAATGTGCGACGCGATATACAATCTGACAAATTTTGCGCGCACCCATTGCGACGCGATACCAGCGGTAATCCAATAACATCAAATGCACGATCGATGTGGTGATTTGTTTCAAATATTGCCATCGCGGTATTATTAAACCCCAGTACTGATATAACATCCAAATACTTTGCAATATCACTGGCCTGGAGGTCATTTATATACGCTGAAATTTCACCACTGGGCATCATATCTGAAAACACCCCAGACCATGCGCGCGCCGCATCAACCAAATATGACGGCATGCCATAGAATGCGTCTGGGGGCACTGATGCAGACGCGCCAGAAATTCCGCAAAACATAAACAGCCAAAAAAATTTGAAAATATTTTTCATGACGCGCCCTATTTTTTGTTTATAATATGTGCCAAACAGTTAAATTTTAACAGGAACCATTTACTATGAAGAAAGTCAAAACCGTATACGATCATATTCGCAGCAATAATCTGAAAACCATCATGCTGGTAATTTGCTTTCCACTGATATTTATTGCATTAATATTTTTGTTTACATGGATTGTCGTCCCCGCTGACCAGGCACTGGACACCACTATCAGTGTTGCGATTCCAACGTTTATCGCATGTGCGGTATGGCTGCTGATATCGTGGGCATTTGGGGATTCTATGATGTTGCATTCGGCGCATGCGCATGAAATATTTGACACAGACAAAGAAAATCGTGAAATATTCCGGGCCGTTGAAAATGTTGCAATTGCGGCCGGATTACCACGACCACGCGTGTATATAATCGACGATGATTCTATGAATGCATTTGCCACCGGGCGCAGTCCGCGCGATGCGTCTGTGGCACTGACCCGCGGTATCATAAAGAAACTGGATCGGCTGGAACTGGAAGGCGTCATCGCGCACGAAATGGCGCACATCGGGAATCGCGATATACGTCTGGATATGCTGCTGATAACTGGTGTTGGCGTAACAGTGTTTGCCGCAGATATGATTTTACGTCTGGCGATATTTGGCGGCGGCGATAACGAAGACAACAAAAACAGTGGCACGGCGGTATTGTTGATGGTGTGGCTGGCGTTTATGGTGTTTAACTGGATAATAACGCCGATACTGCGCATGGCGGTGTCACGTAATCGCGAATACGCCGCGGATGCAACCGGCGCACAAATTACCCGCAATCCACGCGCACTGGCATCTGCACTGCGAAAAATAACAACAGATTGTCGCGTTGAATGTTTGGATAAAACAAAATCTATGGCGGCGGTATGCATCGCGTACCCAGGGGGACCGCGCGAATTTATCAGTTCACTGATGGCAACACATCCACCTGTGGAAAAACGTATTGAACGGTTGGAATCTATGGCAAATGCTTAATGTAATATAGGGGACGTAAATGGCAAGCCTGCATTTTCACTATGGAACAATGGGCAGTTCTAAATCCGCCCAGTTAATTATAAATGCGTATAATCAAAATAAAAATGGCAATAAAACAGAAATTATAAAACCCAAAATTGATAATCGGTTCAGTGAAAATATGGTGAATTCACGAATTGGAATTTCTGCGCCTGCAACGGTTTTGGATAATTTGAATACGTACGCACCAGCCCCAGGCACAAAAATGATTCTGGTTGACGAAGTCCAGTTTTTTCGACCATCTGATATAGACAAACTGGTACATATTGCCGATAATGCACCAATAATTGTAATGTGCTATGGATTAATGGTGGACAGCAACGAATGTATATTTCCAGCCGCACGGCGATTGATAGAGGTTGGCGCAAAACTGCACCACATAGAATCAACATGCCAAATTCCGGGCTGTATGCGTTTGGCAACACATCATTTACGTTTTGACGCAAATGACGACGTTATACGCGCAGGCGAACAAATCGCCGTTGGCGACAGTAATTATAAATCTGTGTGTCGTATGCACTTTAATATGTTGTACCATGATAATGAAAAACAGCGATAAAAAGCGCCCGTGCGGGCGTTTTTTATGGAACAATATTACATTCGTTGTCAAAATTATCCAGACTGACCATATCAACCAGTTCGGGCTTTAAAACATATGAACGTTTTTGCACCCCGTCATGATAACCGCGCCTAACCTGGTCATTTTTGCGCGCATAGTCAACCAAATCTGGGGATATAATGCAACACGTTGCAAACGGCTGGTGCAGACCATTTGCAACCTCTAAATTCAAACACCGCGTAATTTCACCAATTTCACAAACAACCGTTCCGCCCAATCCATACGTAGAACACGCATCTTGGTCCGACGCCGCACGAATTTGAATTCGCGCAACTCAACCTGTTGCTGCTTTTTAAATTCTTTGATCAGGTTTTCTTGGTTTTGCGCAAGTGATTTCATCGGCATAAACGTCATACTCGCCACACCAAGTGTAAACGCTGTCTTTTTAATATTTGCCATAAAAAACACCTTTTTATTATAGTTGCTAAAAAAACCGGAATCTAGTCATTTAGATTCAGAATGAAATTTATCTCACTATGATAAATTAATCCATACAATATTTTTCTTGCAATCTGGATAAAAGTGTATAGAATATATCAGCGTTGCGCCCATGGCTCAATTGGATAGAGCATCTGACTACGGATCAGAAGGTTGAGGGTTCGAATCCTTCTGGGCGCGCCAGGAATTCAACCGCCACGATATGTGGCGGTGTTATTTTTTTATTATCGACTGAGAAATAAACTGCGATTGTTCGCAATGAAATAGCGCTTGTTCGGTACGGTATAAATAAATTTATGCAAATAACGCAACGAATTTTTTATCATCGTGGTTTCCAGCGTCTGGGCATTTTCAACCGACATCCGCAATTTTTGCAACGTTTTTAAATCAAAAACTTTTTCGTCTGTGGGATCTGTATTATTATACTTTATTTCAACCAAAAAATTTTGAAAATTTGCGTTTATAAATTTCAAACGTGAAATCTGGTCTTGGATATCCATATACGGCAGAACCCCCATCGCAACAATCGTATCCAGCGCACCAGATTTTACCATGTCTTTCGCATCATTCCATGTTATTGCGGTTGGTGCACGACCATATGTACGCATCGCCACTGTTTGATAATATTTTGTTATTTCTGGGGTATCAATACAATACACGTTTCCCAGATTATATTCTTTTTGAATAACTGGGGCCATTGGCGAAAAACCACACCCCAAATCAGCAAATTTTATATTTGGATTTTGTTGAATTTTTTTAGTTAAAAAATTAATACTTTCTGAAAATCTGATCGCATAGTGCAATGAATGCAGTGGCACACTGCGCGCCCTTTCTACACAATTTGTCGGAAAGTTTGTCGATGTAATTGTATTAGATAAAATTTTGCGCCCAATGGACCCTATATTTTCCCCCGCATATGACATAGTATCGATTAAATTGATGTTCCATTTATTAATAAATTTCAGCATACTGCCTGGTAATGGCGTTATATTTTTGGCATACTTGATTAATGCAGGTTCCAGAAACACACTGCACGACAATGGTATATCAAACATTCCGAAATTTTCTTGTTTCATTTTAAATAGGCTTTATCTGCTTTTTTGATTGTCCAGCATATTAAAATTTCGGCGAAAAATATTCGTAATCAAATCGGTTGGCTTATGCGGTGCAATGCCAATTTGAGAAATTCTGGTTGTGTTTATTTCGCCAATAGCATATCCGCAAATTTTCGAATTAACGTCTGTATATGCAAACATGGGCGCGCGTTCGTTCGTTTTAAATTTTGGCAAATCCAGACATTGTCTGTTCGCATCAGATATTTTTTTGCATGCACGAACAAATGGACGAACTGGTGCAAATATCGGGATAACAGAACAACTTGGTAATTTGTTATTCTGTTTAAAATACAAACTTAAACTGGGGTCGGCAACAGTATATCCACTGTGTTCATAAAAACCGCATGCTTCGGCCAAAGCAGTTAACACAACATACGTTGATGTTATTGACGATGCGCATTCTGCACTGCGAATCAATCGGGCGCCAACATGATTTGATTCACGGCGACCATCGATAACCTTGGACATAAAATTGGGGTGTACATATAAATTCGAAATTGTTGCGGTTCCGTTGTCACAATCACCCTGGATAAATCCAATCATTTTTTTATCCAGATATGCGCCAAACGCAAAATTATATGGACAGTTCTGCCAGTCTTCGATAAAAAACTGGTTGCTGGCGGCCAAATCATCGCATGTCGAATGATAATTATACATGTACAGCATACTGGCCGCACGAATGCGGAAAAAATCATCCCAAACACCTGGGGCCGACTGATTAAATATAGGTAAAATTTGTATTTCGTTCATAGCGACTTATTATGTAGTACAAATATTTCATTTTGTCAATACATTAATTCATAAAATTTAATTTTAAATTGCCAAAATCATCGTGTGTGGCGTTTGGCACAATGATTATATCTGAATCACGGGCCATTTTTTTGGTTAATTCAATCGGCACCGTTTCGTCGTTCTGGGCAACATAGTGCAACTGGGGCACATTGGGCAACCGCGTCATATCCAATGATTTGTTTAACGGGCTGTCGCCAAAATACTGGGTCCATTCAGAATGATTTAACACCCCGGCGATTGTTATCCATTGCACAACATTTATTTCTGGGTGGGTTTCTATGACCAGACCAGACACCATTGCCCCACCCGAATAGCCCACCAATATAACCGGCATACCATGCGATACAGATTTTATAGCCGACGCCACAGATTCAATAATATGCGGCGAAAATCGGCCATCTGTCCAATCTGATACACCACATTTGTCAGACATTATATACTGGCACGGGCGCGCCATATAAACAACATTCGGCGATGTGTCTGATGCCACCAAATCCCGCAAAAACGTTCCGCGGGGCGTTGGGTCGCCAGTTGGCATACCACGGCCATTAAATGCGTGGCCATCGCCTTCGATATAAATATGTATTGGGGAATCTGTATCAGAAATCTTTTGCCATAATGCAATTGTATATTCATCGCCAGTAAATGGGGTATACCTGAACCCCGCGGGCGTACGCCATATTGCCGTGCACCCAGACAACAGCAAAACAAATAAAAAAATCCTGAGAAAGCCCATATGAAGCAAATTACAAAAAAACACGCACCGAGTCAAACAAAAGCCACGCAAAAATAATTTGACAAATATCTTGACAAAATACTTGACAAATATTACTTTTAGGGTATAAATACAATGAAGTTAAACAAAGGTGAAAGAATGTTTAAAGCACTGAAAATAAAATTTGCCGCCCGCCGCGTAGAACGCAAAAAGAATTCGCGCCGCAGCAATTCGCATTCAAAAGCATCATTTTGGACGCGTATGTGGAACGTCTGTTGCGCCCCATTTCGCGCAATTGGTCGCGCGTGTCGTCGCGTGTGGCTGTGGATTTCGGGATTAAATTTAATCGGACTGGTTAATACTACATTACTGTCGGCGATAATCGTATTATTTTCAATGCTGATAATTGACGTTGTAAAGTCCAACAAAACACCACTGGTTATTGTTGCAAAAAACGATATATCCGCACCAGTGCGTCCGCAAATAACAGTTTCAAATCAATCAGCACCACGCAATATACGCAATCGTGAAAACACATTGCCGTTGCGTCGCGACGCCCAACGCCAATTCGTTGGCGAACCGATAAATGTTGCGCGCGTTCAACCAGACCGTGTGGCAATAAAACAAACAGCACGTCGCGGGAAAACAATGTATGGCGACGTCATTATCGACAGCCGTGGTGCCGCAACAATGTTAAAGGCCGGAGATGTTATCAAAGGTAATCTGTACCTGCAACATATGCGCAAATATACATTGCCACGTGGCATTCGGGTCGAAGGCAATATGTTCTTGCGCAATATGGGGATGTTGCAGTTTGGTGGCGAATTTACGGTTACTGGAAATATATACGTCACACCGACATCTTCGTTCGGGCCGATTCCGGGCACCGCGCGGCTGGGTGGCCAGGTTATTATATAAACAGTTTTTTTCAGTTTCCCCGTGGATGCGACCGCGTTTAACGCGGTCGTTTTTTGTAGATTTTTTATACAATTTGTGATATAATGCGCACGTCCAAAGACAAAGGGATAAAAATGAACACATTTGAAAGAATATTGAATGTTTTCGGGAAAAATCTGGGATACACAGTTGTACTGATTGTGGCGATTGTGTTTTTTGCATTTTTCTCGGACGGGTTAATTTACGGTCTGATTACGGCATTCAGCGCATTGGTCGCATATGTATGTGGCGCATCGCTGTACCGCGCATTTCGCGACGAATTTTCTGGCAAAAAAACTGTTGCCGCCACCGTTAAAAAGACACCGACGAAAAAGAAAACTTCAAAAAAATAAACTTAATATAAAACAAAAGAATCCCGCAAATTCGGGATTCTTTTTATTTATTCCATTCTTGTTCCACGTTTGGAACCATATCAACAACAACAACTAAATCACGACCGTATGGCACAAAGAAATCATTAACAAATGTTATTATATCTGTCCCCAGGCTCAAACACCCGCCACTGCTGTGTTTGTCGACCTTATCACTGCCATGCAAATAAAAATTATCACGCTTCATTGTATTTACTTCATGCGCCGGCCGCAGACGTATACGGTATCCGCCCCATGCGCCACCTTTGGGTTCTAATTCTGCATATCGTGCCAAATATACCCCCGATGGCATAGACCCCATATACGGAATGGCCGCAAATTCCCCACCCTGGCACTGTTCGCGTCCAGAATAACTGGGGATTGTCATGTATACAGGATTACCCCCATCGCATACGATAAACACATATCCATTAAACACAGCAACCATGCCATTGCTGGAATACGGATAATTAAATGTGTACACTTGAACTCCGTACGTGTCGTTCAAATTATACAAGTTGTCCAGATACTTTTCATCAGGCACACTGAAATTTGTTGGGCAAGAATTTTTATCTGTATGCACACCTATTTTTGAAATACACGCGTCTAAATCTGCATTTATTACAACCATTGATTCGATTTTATTTAAATCATCGCTGTGCCGTTGTTGTAGTTTTTCTTTTGTTATCAAACAATATCTTAATGCGGATTCCAATCCCACTGTATGCTTTGCGGCAGGAATTACTAACTTGTTAATCAAACCAACTCTGTCCCCATCTTGGCCCAATGACGCCAGGTTTTGTTTACACGTGTCCAACAACATATTATACAACGTGTTTATATCACCGTCTGTATTATCGTAAATACATGTGTTTTTATTTTTATCTGATAATAATTCAGCCAAATTATCCACGTAATATAATTTACCGTTCAGTTCCATAATAATAATATCAGGTATCGATTCCACATCATTGCCCCGCGCCGACACCATTCGTGGTAAATCAAAATCATACGGTGCGGCATTTACACATGTCCCGCCCCACGTCCAGACACATATTATACATAAAACTAATATGATTTTGCTCATTGTGTAAAAGCCCCCTGGCATGCATTATCGACATCCGTCGCGCGTCGAATAGCGGCAATTTGCGTACCATTAAACACGGTCGCCGCACCTGTGGCCACAGTGGTCCCGCCCGCCAATATGTTTGCCGCCGTATTCAGATTTTTTTCTTTTGATGCGCCTGTATCTGTATTATCGCCACGCGTTTTTTTGGTATTTGCAACCGCACTGACGATTGTACCCGCCAGTCCAACCCCAGCGCCAATGCCACTGGAAATAGCGGCATTTTTTGCGCGCGTATCAATACTGGATAAATCAACCATTTCCCATGCACTGCACGCCGTAATTATGGAATCCGCCCGCGCCAGATCACTGGGGTCGGCCACACCCGAAACGTATGCCATCATTCGCACCGTATTTAAATTATCAATTGCCGAAATACAGTTCGATATCATGGTTTTTAAATCCACCCCAATGCGATTTACCCCCGCAATAGACGCGCCGGCAACATTCGTTGCAGTATTTGCCGCCATTAATCCCGTGCGCCAATTCCCCAGACGGCGCGATTGATTATCTATGGACTGTTTTTGCTTTATTGCGGCGGCCATCGCCATTGAATCTGGGTCGCCCGCCTGGGCCAAGATTTGCGACATTATATCCAAAAATTCGTCTTCGCTTTCGATACGCTGGGCCCCGGTGGCATCCAATGCAGCAATTATTTCTGTGTATTCGTCGGATTGTTTGTCGCGCACAGATTTAACAATGCCAACCGCGGTCGCGCCCGCACCAGCCGCCGTACCAACCGCCGTTACTGCGGTATTTATACCCGCCATTGTTTTCATATGGCTTAATTCATCCGATATTCCAGAACACGCAACGCGCGCAGCATCAATTGCCACATGCAAATCATCACCACGCACATCACATATCGCCAATACCCCAAACAGCAACGGAATAAAAAATTTTATTTTCATTTTTCCTTGGTGCCTTTGACAATTTCGCGAATCATTTCTTTAAATACAGGTTGATATCTCGTTTGAAATGCCAGGACCGTTTCCGGCGTTTTTCTGCCCGGCATTATCTTTTGCGTTTCCTGCATGGCAACATTCATTTTTGCGGCGGCAGCCAACAATTCTGCTTTTTTCCCGGTCTTTGGCAAAACAGCCATATATTCAACCATATTTGATGAACGACCAACCTGTTGGTCTGGGTCTGCGGTACCCTGGTAATAGCCGTAATCTGCGACCAAATCTTTCAGGGCGTCTTGCGGGGTTGTTTTTTTATTTGGTTGTTTATTTGTCTGCTGTATTTTCAACGCCTGGTCCCAGGACATTGTTACCGGATAATCTTTTTTCAGATTTTCATATTCGCGCCGGATTTCTGGTGGTAAATGTTGTGATTCAAACGCATTGTACAGTTTTTCTAAATCTTCTGGGTGCGCCTTTAAATGCGCGCGCATAACAGATGCCGCCAATTCTTGACTGTGCACTTTTGTCGGGTTGGCGATAAAGTCATCAAAATATTTTCTGTCCGCCCGACTTAAATTCTTAACAACTTCTAATACAGCCATTTCTATTCGCAGTGGATCGCGTTTATTCTTGCTGTTTCTTATAAAGGCATCCATTTCGTCCAAACTTAATCCAGACAATCTGATATTTGCCAATTCGGTCATATATTCCGACAAATCGTTCTGTATTGATTTTGTTGCGTGACCGCGTGCGGAAAATCTGTCTATCAAAACGGGCAACAGAACAGATACCATTACCACATTTGCCCAAAACGACCACAACATATCATGCTGCTTGGCATATTTATACGAATACCCGCTGATAAATTTACCTGTTCCATCGTTTTCGGGATCGTCATTAGCATATGACGCAAAGGCCCCCAATAACCCGCTAAGCAATACAGATGATGCAAACGCCTTGGCCACGGTTGCAACATTAACCTTTTTGTGTTTTGTACTTATTTCATCTGCGGTCTGTGTTGCGCGTTTCGCCAATTTATCCAGGACTGCGTCGGCTGTTTTTCTGGTTATATCTGACATTAAAAATCCCCCACTTTTGTCGAATCCAAACCACCGTTTAGATTCGGCATAACTGGGAATGAAAAAATCGCGGAAATCTGGCGATTTTTACAATAAAAAAAGCCGAATCTAAACGGTGGTTTGGATTCGGCATGAAATTTGATTAAATTTTATCGAAAAAACAATATATTTGCAATGTTTTTTTACTATATTTATCATTCAGATACTGGAATAAGGCACATTAAAAAACGCCCCGGTGGGGCGCTGATTAATTCTGGGCCGTGCCTGGTTCTGATGACACAGGTTCTGGATCTGTACCCGGCACGGGTATTTCGGGTTGTGCATCTGATGGCTGGGGTTGGGTCAATTCATCCCGCAGACCACTTTGCTGGGTGGCAACGTTTGATTTTGCCGATACCAGTGCCAATAACGCACACAGTACAAAAAATATAGTTGCCAGCCATGCTGTTGCACGGGTCAGGAAATTACCAGCCGCCGCGCCAGTTAATGCGCCACCAAACATTGATGCCGCCGCAGAACCGGACATGCCACTGCCTTCGGACTTTTGTAATAAAATCAAACCAATCATCAAAATTGCAACAACAATTAATAATACTAATAAAATTGTAAACATTAAAAAATCCTTTACGTTTGCGTCGTTATTTTATATATCAAATCCCTAAATTGCAAGGATTTTCAGCAATTCTTCGGCGGCGGCGGCACTGGCCGCCTTTTTTGTTGCCCCACTGCCTGTGGCAGTGCGCCCCATCGCAGAAACACGAACATTAAATACCGGCTTATGCGATGCACCTGTTACTGTCAAATATTCATATACTGGCAATGCGCCCGATGCAGACTTCTGGACAAATTCTTGCAATGCTGTTTTGGGATCCTTTGGTGCGATTATTTCCGCCGCCGCCAAATCACGCCACAGTTCAACAATTACATCGCGCGCCACGTCAAATCCACCATCCAGAAAAATGGCACCGAATACAGCCTCGGTCGTGTTGGCATACATGTGCCGATTTCGTCCCGCGGTCATATGCCCATGACGAACTAATTTATCCAGACCAATCTGGATTGCAACGTTTGCCAATGTTTCTGTAGATACCAACATCGAATGCCGCCGCGCCAGTTCGCCTTCGCGTTCTGATGGGTACATTTCATACAGCAATGCCGCAACCGACAACCCCAACACACGGTCACCAATAAATTCCAGACGTTCATTATTATGTTTGGCGTCCACGCCACTTTGGGTCAATGCTAATTCCAATAATTCTGGATTTTTAAAAGTATAATTTAATTTTTTCAATTTAATCTATCCCCATGCCAAATCTGTCCCAGCGCATTTTACTGCCCCAGTTCCATATTGCCAACATCGGCGAATAATAGTTATGCGAATACCATATAAACCACACCGGCCCCAGAACATTATCACGTGGGACATATCCAATGTCTGCACGACTGTCGCCACTGTTATCACGATTATCGCCCATAAAGAAATAATGATTTTCAGGCACAGTGAACAGCGGTGTATTATCCAGTGGCGCATCATCCGTCATTTCAACAATGCTGTGGCGGACGCCGTTTGGCAATATTTCTGTGTATTCTGTGCCAGAAAAAACACCACACGCCCATTCGTTCCGGCGACAGAATTTATCGTCTTTGTATTCAATCGTATAATTAAAATCCGCAGGTTTGTTATCTACCCAGATTTTATTTCCCTTTATCACCATGTTTTTTTCAGGAATATGAAACCCCGCACTGCGCAGCGCCTTTGGCAAATTGGCAATTATATATGGACGTGGATTTTCACGCGGAACAATTTCCCCGTTAATATACAATCGCCCATCCATCATCTGGATTGTGTCGCCCGGTTTTCCAATCAGACGCTTTACATAATCCTGGGATTCATTGATGGGATTGCGGAACACGATAACATCGCCAATTTCTGGTTCATTACCAAAAAAACGTCCATTCCACAAATGCCATGACCCAAATGGAAAAGAATAGCGCGAATAACCATACGGCCACTTTTCAACAAAAATATGATCACCAACATGCAATGTTGGTATCATTGAACCCGATGGTATGTTAAACGGTTCTAGTAAAAAACTGCGAAACGCAATCGCAATTAACGCGCCATAAAATATGGTATTAAACCAATCGCGCGCAACATTAGACTTTTTCTTGGCTGGCATGATTTTTTATCCTCTTTGATTGGGGTTATTTTATAACTTGAATTGATGTTGCGCAAGTTTTAATATGCAAACATGATTTCTTTGAATTCAATCATCTTTAATGGAATGGACGCCACGCGCATAGATGTCCAGGTACAATTGTCGCCGGGGTTGGCCAAACCAGAATTTAATATCATTGGTCTGGCGGATCGCGCGGTCAAAGAATCCGCGGAGCGAATCCGTAATGTATTAGCTGCGCTGAATCTGTCAATGCCGCCAAAGCGGTTGACTGTCAACCTGTCGCCGGCGGATGTGGAAAAAAGCGGTTCGCATTTTGATCTGCCGATACTGTGCGGGATATTGTGTGCACTGGGCGTGTTGCCCGAAGATGCATTGGACAAATACATTATTATTGGCGAAGTTGGGTTAAATGGCGCAATATTAAAAACAAACGGCGTTTTACCCGCCAGCGTTTGGGCAAATGAACACGGGATGGGTATAATTTGCCCCGGCCCGGCGGGGGCCGAAGCGCGATGGGCCGGACATACCAATATACTGGCACCGTTTCATGTGCTGGAACTGATTAATCATTTCAAAGGCACACAAATACTGCCATTGCCCCCAGTGGAAAATACCGTCGCGGGTGCAACACAAAAAATCGATATGGCCGAAGTTCACGGCCAGGCCGCCGCAAAACGCGCACTGGAAATCGCGGCCGCGGGCGGGCACGCAATGCTGATGGTTGGTCCCCCGGGGTCGGGGAAAACAATGCTGGCGTCACGATTGCCGACAATATTACCTGAAATGACCCCGGCCGAAATTCTGGAAACGTCAATAGTTTATTCAATTGCGGGTCAACTGAACGGGCAATCATTAATAACAACGCGCCCATTTCGCAGTGTGCACCACACGTCCAGCGCAGTATCACTGGCGGGTGGTGGTGCAGATGCACGACCGGGTGAAATATCACTGGCACATAATGGGGTCCTGTTTCTGGACGAATTGCCGGAATTTAATCGTGCAACACTGGAAATACTGCGCCAACCGATGGAGGCCGGGAAAATAATGATTGCACGTGCACGCCGCA
Organism: Candidatus Enterousia avistercoris; assembly: GCA_017694255.1. Taxonomy (GTDB): domain Bacteria; phylum Pseudomonadota; class Alphaproteobacteria; order Rs-D84; family Rs-D84; genus Enterousia; species Enterousia avistercoris. Next base: position 18,156 of record JADINC010000022.1, read on the forward strand.
CGGCAACGTATCCCGCGCGGTTTCAATTAATCGCTGCAATGAATCCGTGTCCGTGTGGGCACCTGGGGAACGCGGCGCTGTCGTGTTCACGCGCGCCCAGGTGTGCCGAAGCGTACCAGAATAAAATATCTGGGCCGTTGCTGGACAGAATCGATTTACATGTCGATGTTGATCCAGTAAACCCATGGGAAATGAAATTTGATGATAATGCGACAACAGAAACATCGGCACAAATTCGCGCACGTGTTGTCGCGGCACGCAATCGGCAACTGGCACGCCAGGGTGTGGCAAACGCACAACTGGACGGGGCCGAACTGGATGCGGTGGCGCAACTGTCGGATGAATTAACAAAATTCTTGAATGCCGCCGCGGAAAAGATGGGAATGTCCGCACGCGGATATAACAGAATTCGACGTATTGCGCGCACAATCGCCGATCTGCGTGGTGCAGAAAATATAGACATGCCTGATTTAGCCGAAGCATTATCGTATCGACCCATTAATCGCGGAAAATACGGGGTAAAATAAAAATCCGCAAATTGCGGATTTTTAAAACTCAAACCGAATGCCTAACATTATATTTGCTAAAAACATATTTTCTGCACTGAACCAATCACGATTGCGGGTATTATCAACGTTTGTTAATTTCCATTTTATTTTTGGAATATACATTAACCGCGCCCCCAAATCAAAATACATGGATTCTGTTATGCCATACGACAGCCCCAACGCCAATACGCCAGCAATGTTCGCGGAACTGGTTTCTGAACGATAAAACTGAACCACACCGTAATCGTCCTTTTCACCAAAGTTCCCCATATCCACAGATTCTGATAAATCACCATACAAATCCGCCAGATTTAATACGGTTTTAGAATCCGCATACCCAATACCAAAACCAACATATGGAATTACTGTACGCAACGGCTTTTGCAATCCATCATAAAAATCATAGAATGCCATTATGCTGATTATATCAGTTGTCACACTGGACTGCACGCCGCCACTGGTTAAATGCAAAACAATCCCATCGATATCACCACCGGTTAATTCCAGGTCGCCTTCATATAATGGTGATGAATTATATTCACTTTCCGAAATATGATCCCAGCCCAATTCCAATCGCCATTGTGGTTTATTTGGAATTGTCCAGCCCAAACTGGCACCCGCCGCGAATGACAATGCTGAAAAATCCGTACGCGGCGGTAATGCCGACAAATCTGCAATTCCCGCGTATGTATACTGGTCACAATTTTCACCGCAATATCCCGCCGACATAATAACCCCACTGTCGGGGTCATAGTAATATTCAGATGTTAATGAACCAACCTGGTTTTTAATCGTTGCCGCGGACACAGATGCCCCACCACGTAATGACACGACAAACCGGCTGCCATCATCCGTATATGCACCATCACCAACATAATAGCCCGGATATTCCCAATTTGCATGCGCCAGCGTCGCCACCAGGCATGATAAAAACGGCAATAATAACAGTTTCCTACATTTCATCATGATTGATATTATATCACAAATTCAACCGCAATAAAAACAGATTTTATGCGTGGATTTATTCCTGCAAAAATCCGCCAGATTGCATTTTCCACAAACGCGAATATTCGCCATGGTGACGGATTAATTGGGTATGTGTGCCCTGCTCTATAATCTGCCCATGATCCAGAACCACAATTTTATCCATATTACGCAATGTCGATAATCTGTGCGCGATTGCAATTGTTGTGCGGCCACGCGCCAGGTCATCAAACGCCCGTTGAATTGCGATTTCTGTTTCACTGTCCAGTGCGGATGTAGCCTCGTCCAAGACCAAAATAGGTGCATCTTTTAAGAAAGCCCGTGCGATTGCTATGCGTTGTTTCTGACCGCCGGATAATTTTATACCACGGTCGCCAACCATGGAATCATATTTCTTTTCAGTTCCCATGATAAAATCATGCGCCGCCGCACGCCGCGCCGCAGAATGAATTTCTGTATCGCGCGCCCCGGATTTTCCGTATTCTATATTTTCACGAATTGTGCGATTGAACATCGTTGGTTCTTGGGGAATAAACGCAATATTACGGCGCAGTGAATCCTGGGATACGTTGCGGATATTTTGCCCATCAATCAAAATTTCACCACGCGTTGGATCATAAAAACGCATCAACAGATGCACCAGTGTGGATTTACCCGCCCCCGACAGACCAACCAACCCAACACGTTCGCCGGGTCTGATCACCAGGTTAAAATCTTGTAAAATCCATTTACGCTTGTACCGGAACCATACATTACGAAATTCTATTTTTCCATGCGACACCACCAAGTCTGGCGCATTGTCGATATCACGCACAGCCAAATCCACATTTAATTCATCGTATGATTTTTTCGCACTGCCCAATTTATCAACAATGTCTGGAATCTGGTTAACAATCTGGCCAATTGTGCCCATAACCGTAAAGAACACCGATATGGTGAACACTATTTCAGATATTAATATTTCGTCATGCATGAATAACAGTACGCACAATACCATCGTTGCCCCAAACGCAATATCCCACACCAGGCTGGGGACCGCCCAAAACCACCGCTGGACAAAGAAAGAGTGAATGTGCGCCGTAATCGCCCGCGACCGCGCCGGTTTCAAATATTTACGTTCGGAATCTGCGGCGGCGAACATTTTTACAACCGAATAGTTTGAAATGCTGTCTACAATCTTGCCGGATAGTGAACTGTTTGCCTCGCTGGCGTTCTTGGCAGCATTGCTCATCGGTTTCATCAATGCAATGCCATATACCAAACGAAAAACAAAAACGAATCCAAAAATCAGCGCCACATATGTGTTAATGCTGAAAATTAAACCAACGTTTATCAGAATAACCAGCACAGAACCGAATATTTCCATAAAATTTATTACCACGTTAAATCCGTTGGAAACATAGTTAATCTGGGAATTTATTTTTCCCGCCATGCGGCCCGTCCAAAACGACATAGACTGGTGCTGGACCAAATCGTTCAAGACATCTGAAATCTGGTTGGATATTTTCGGCGACCAGCGTCCACGCAACATAGCACGGAAAATTACACTGGTATCAATTAATATCAACAACCCTGTAATCAGCAATATCGTGGGCAGTGCAAATTCCAAGAAAGTCTGGCCGGCTGGTGGTGTTTGTTCAAATAATGCAATAAACCACCGCTGAAAATTCGGAAACAGCACAGAATCAGATTTAACGACCAAGAAAAATATAACCCAACCAATAATTAACGGCCAATGGCCGCGCATTGCGTATTTAAAATAAAATTTCCATAATGATTTGGGTAATTTTTTATTGTAATCGTATGCCATGGTGCGGTACATAGTACCAAATTGCGCAAATCCGTTCAACAGATTTATTTCACTATATCATGGAAAATTGTTGCGGGAATTGTACCGCCAGTAATCTTGGACGACATGGGGGTAAAGTCATCGTTGCCCATCCATACACCAATTATCAAATCGCGCCATGCACCAACAAACCATGCATCACGATTATTATTACTGGTCCCGGTTTTTCCGCCCAAAACACCCGGCGCCGCCGCACGATGTCCTGTGCCACCCGGCGCCACAACATCCGCCAACAATTGCGTCATGTAATCAACCGTCTGGGGCATCAAGATTTGCATCGGTTCAGATGGATTGCGTTCATAAATTATATTGCCATATGGGTCCGTAATCTTTGTAATTGTATACGGACGTACCGATTGGCCATTGTTCCAGATAACGGCATAAATCTTGGTCAAATCCAGCAACGATATCTCTGACGCGCCCAGAACGGTCGAATATTCGCGACGCAATTTATTGCCCACCCCCAGACGCGCCGCCATGTCCAGCACAGAATCAATCCCGTATGTTTCCGTTAACTTTAATGGCACAGAATTAACCGATTTTGCAAATGCAGTTGCCAATGTAATATCACCATAATAGCGTTTATTATAATTTTGTGGCGAATAATCACCAATTGCAAATGGCGAATCATTTACATATGATTCTGGCATCATTCCATTTTCCAGCGCAACCAGATATACCACTGGCTTAAACGAACTGCCGGGTTGACGCAGTGCCAGTGCACGGTTAAACTGGCTGGCCTGGTAATCCGTACCGCCAACCATTGCACGCACTGCACCATCGGTTGTCATGGCGACAACGGCACCCTGGTACGGTTCAACACGCGCAGGTAATATATCGGCAATTTTATCTTGCAATTTCATATCCAGCGTGGTGTACACATACATATCAGAATCAAATGTACCAATGGTTGATTTAACTTCTTCCAGAACAAAATCCGTCCAATAGCGATATATATTTGTATTTTGCGCGGGTGTGGCGGGCGCCAATGCACGTGCGGCAACACGAGCCTGGTTTAGCGTTATGTACCCCTGGCGCACCATTTCTTGTAATATAATGCGCGCACGGGCAATATTCTTGTCCGGGTTGGCCAGTGGACTGTATGTTGTTGGTGCCTTTAACATTGCGGCGATTTGTGCCGCCTGGGCAATTGACAGGTTATTTGCCGATGTTTGAAACATTACACGTGCCGCCGCATCAATCCCACGCATACCGCCAACCAATGACACACGATTCATATATAAATCCAGTACCTGATTTTTAGTAAATCTATTTTCCAGCCAGTATGATAAAATCAGTTCTTGGACCTTGCGCGAAATCTTTTTTTCGCGGGACAAGAATATATTTTTCGCCGTCTGTTGCGTTATTGACGATCCGCCCGCCGCCAATCGACCATGAATTAAATTAGACACCATCGCACGCGCAATACCACGAATATCAATTGGACCGTGTTCAAAGAAACGTTTGTCTTCGATTGCGACAATTGCCTGCCATACATGGGGTGGTAATGTTTCAACCGATACCGGCGCCCCCATTATACGATTTGACGCACGAATTTCATCACCGTTTGCGTCCATGAATATAACCGCCGCAGGACGTGTTTCGTGCAATATCGCGTCCAGGGACGGCATCTGTAAAAATATAACTACAACATATATCGCCACCCCAACCAGCGCCAGCATAAACAAATCAACACACCACACAAATATGCGCAAGCCCCACGATGGGCGTGCACGCTGGTCTTTATTTCGTCTAAGATTTCCATTCGTTGTGCGTTGTGCCAATTTCTTTTTCCACTTATACCAGAATTATATCACAAAGCACTTGCGTTTTTCCACAGATTAAAAGTATAATCCGCACATATGCCCAAGAAAGGAAGAGCAAATATGAAAAAATCTATTTTAGTCGCGCTGTGCATTGCGGCCACACCAACGTTTGCATCAGAATACGGTGAATATGGATATGAATATAATAACCATACCGCACGCGATACGTATGTTGGTTTTCGTGTTCACAAAAATGAAAATATTGCATTCGCAAATGAAATGTCGGACGGATTTACCACCACGGCCAAAGATGATTCTTTTGGAATTGGGCTGGTTGTCGGGAATAAACTGACCGATAATGTGAAAATCGAATTTGAAACGTCGTATAACGGGGGCGGCGAACAAAAACATGGCACAGACTATGATTTCGATATTTGGTCAAATATGCTGAACGTATATTTGTTCCAAGAATTTGGTGGCGCGGTTGAACCGTATGTCGGAATTGGCGTCGGATTATCTGGGCTGTGGGCGGGCGCGCATGGCAATGGAATTGATGCCAGTGATTCAACCGCTGATATGTCGTGGTCGGCAATGATTGGTGTTAATTTTGCACTGAACACGCGAATTGATTTAAACGTTGGATTAAAATATCAAAACTATGGCGATACAGAAATGACCAGCCACGGTGGGCGCGATATATCAACGGAAATCGACGGCACAGAATTTTATATTGGCGCCGTGTATAAATTCGGGTTATAAAAAAAGAAGCGCCCAAATGGGCGTTTCTTTTTTTTACTTATTTTTTAAATTCCAGTCCCTGATCTGTATAATTTTCGGCCACGTTTTCCCAATTAGGCTCAACACGCACAAACAAATGCAAACGCGCATTAACACCCCACTGGTTTTGTATGTCATGCCGTGCCGCCATGCCGATTTTCTTTAATTGCGCCCCACCCCGCCCGATAACGATTTTTTTATGCGCTTCGTTCTGGACGGCGATTTTTTGATATATATCCAATACACCATCATCATCTACATCAACATGTTCAGTCACAACATTTATATGATATGGTAATTCCTGGTGAATATACTTATAAATCTTTTCCCGGGTTAATTCAGATAAATATAAATTATCCGGCACATCAGACGCATCGTGCGCATCAAACAAATATGGCGACGGTGGCATAACACGCGCCAGCGCATCTAACATTTGTTTTACGCCGTCGTTTTTCAGCGCCGATATCATAAATATTTCCCGTGGGTGCGCCAATTCACTTATTTGCGCCGTTAACGGCAACAGGGTCGCTTTGGGGACGGAATCAACCTTGTTCAATGCAACAAACAGATTTTTATGTTCGCGGAATTTTTCCGCCAACATGCGCACAGTTTCGGTT
>JADINC010000023.1 GCA_017694255.1 Candidatus Enterousia avistercoris
AAAACTATCATTTTATGCAAACAGTGTCAAGGAATTATAACAAATTATAACAAACACTTGACAAACGCATATTTTTATGTTCATGACATAACGTCCGTCAACAGCGCGTTCATATTTTCACGAAACTCTTCGCGGTCCGACGCCCAAACAACCTGGCGCATTAAAAACTTATACACATCATCCATTGTCAGATTTGGAATACCTGCTGCTGCCACCACGCGCCGCCATGCGACGCGCGGATCAGTTAAATGGCCACGTCCACGACCTGGGAAAACCCATCGTCCATCCTGGGGCAAATCTTGCAGCAACACCACCGCCGCATCAGACAACGGACGCGCACCCCATGTATAGTGGTTAAAATCCAAATCCCGCCACTGCATAGAAAACACCTGGGACTTTGGCGCAAAACCATAGACCAGCATTAAAAACGCCGCACGTAATATCGGGGATGGTTCGCGTTTAATCGCCCGTATTAAACGCTGGAATCCAGATTTATTCAATGGTCGCACACGACGCGATTGTTCTATTTTGGGCAAATCAATAACTGGATTTTTTTCAACATAACCCATTTCGATTGCATACTTAAAAACACTCTGTACAAATTCCTGCATACGCGCGGCAATCGCCCGGCCACCAATTGCCGCAATTACCGTTTCAACATCTTTTTTGGTTATATCAGACAAATTCATATCCAGCAATTCCGACAAATGGCGCTGGATTGCACGTTCCAATTTATCACGCGAATAACTGCTGCGCCGCACCCGATTCGCCATATATGAATCCAAGAATTTACGCATTGTAATTTTTTTGCGACGCACACGCGGCTTTTGCATCGCGCGCACCAACAATTCTGGCACAGCCCCACGTGCGGTTTCTATATCCATTTCTGGATAGTTTCCAATAATAATTCGACGATCCCGTCCATGTACACGTTTGCGAACAAAGAATGTTTTTACACCGCGACTAGTTACATACATACGCAGACGCGGTTCTGACAAATCTTGGACAACATCAAAGCCCGTTGCCGGCGCTGGCAAATTATCCAAAATAAATGGATTAAAAAAGAATTGATGCGCCATTATTTCCTCTTTTTTATTTTTCGCTATTTTATTCAATACATTACAGCATCCATATATTACCCCAACTGAACAATCACGATACGAGAGTTTTAATAAAAAATCTTTAACTTATCGCCAGTTGCTATTACTTTTTCAGTTCAAATAATTTTTCTTTCCAATATTTTTTTTTCTGTGCGACAAATAAATCATATTTACGGCGTTGTTCCATATACTTTTGATATTCTGCATATTTTGGACATTTTGTATTATGGCACAGCTCTTCATCAGAAATCACCCCATTATCTTTAAAGTTTTCACAATAAAATTCCATAATAACAGGCCGCGATTCTGAAACACTATCCGCCGCAATTGGGAAATAGACCTGGCGCTTTATACACGAAGGTACAGAACGTGTTACTTCATATGTAGAAAACGGTCGTACCAACATACGCCGCCATATTTTCATATTTTCTGCGGCATTCTTGCAATTACGTTTTATTGTTTCATATTGTTCAATATCATCACAAATTTTATTCCACGGTTTAAAAATCACATAATTAAATATTTTTTTTATCATCACCATTTCTCCTATTTTTAATCAGACACCTTTAAGGCATTTATGAACGCCGATTGTGGTATTTCAACATTACCGAACGTCCGCATTCGTTTTTTCCCTTCCTTTTGCTTTTCCAGCAACTTTCGCTTACGCGTGATATCCCCGCCATAGCACTTTGCTGTAACATCCTTGCGATACGCGGCGATTGTTTCACGCGCGATAATTTTTCCACCAATTGCCGCCTGCAGTGGTATTTTAAATTGGTGTCGCGGGATTAAATCTTTCAGTTTTTCAACAATTTGTCGTCCGCGCTTTTCAGCCGCACTGCGATGACACATAAACGACAGCGGTTCAACATTTTCATCGTTTACCAGTATAGAAACCTTGACTAAATCGGACGGCTGATATCCCTGGACCACATAGTCAAACGACGCATATCCCGACGACAACGATTTCACCCTGTCATAAAAATCGAACACAATTTCCGCCAACGGCAACTGGTAAACCAGAACCGCACGATTACCAACATACGAAATATTTTCCTGGACACCACGCCGCGCCGAACACAGCGACATAATCCCGCCCATATATTTATCAGGCATCATAATTGTTGCGCGCACCCATGGTTCTTCAATAGACGCAATTTTTGTAACATCTGGCATATCAGCTGGATTTTCCAAATCCATTTCCGTTCCATCGCGCAGATAGACTTTATACAGCACACTTGGCACCGTGCTTATCAAACTCAACCCGAATTCACGACGCAGCCGCTCACTGATAATTTCCATATGCAACAGCCCCAGAAACCCGCACCGCAACCCGAACCCCAGCGCAGATGACTTTTCTGTTGTGAACACGAACGACGCGTCATTCAACGCCAACTTTTCCGCACCATCACGCAAGGCTGGATAATCATCTGCCGCCATTGGAAAGAACGATGAAAACACCACTGGCACCGATGGCTTAAACCCAGGCAGCGGTTTGCAACCCACCCCACTGCGCGCATCCACAATTGTATCGCCAACTTTACAGTCATGAATTGTTTTCATTCCTGTAATAATAAACCCTATTTCCCCGGTTCCCAGCGAATCGACATCAACCATCTTTGGCGTAAAATAACCAATTTTTTCAACAACATATTCTGCGCCTGTGGCCATAAAGCGTATTTTCTGACCACGTGTCAATTGACCATCCACCACCCGAACCAAAATAACCACCCCCAGATACGAATCGTACCAAGAATCGACCAACAACGCGCGCGCTGGTGCGTTTTCATTTCCATCTGGCGCGGGCAATTTATTTACAATTTCTTCCAGCAGTTCCGGCACCCCGGCCCCTGTTTTTCCCGACACACAAATTGCATTTGACGCGTCCAGTCCAATAACATCCGCAATTTGCGCCCGCGCTGCATCCACATCACTGGATGGCAAATCAATTTTGTTCAGCACCGGCAGCATTTCCAAATCATTATCCAGCGCCAGATACGCATTTGCCAGCGTTTGCGCCTGGACGCCTTGGGTTGCATCGACCAGAATCAGCGCGCCTTCGCACGCCGCCAGTGACCGCGACACTTCGTACGAAAAATCAACATGCCCCGGCGTATCCATTAAATTAAGCTGATATATTTGCCCATCTTTGGCGGTATAGTTCAACCGCACTGTTTGTGCCTTGATCGTGATTCCGCGTTCACGTTCAATATCCATAGAATCCAGAACCTGGTCCTTCATCTCGCGCGCTTGCAGTCCACCTGTACATTCGATTAAGCGATCTGACAAAGTCGATTTTCCATGATCGATATGCGCGACAATTGCAAAGTTTCTGATATTTTTCTGATTCATACACGTCCCACAATTCTGCGGCAATGATACACCAGTATATTTACATTTGCAAACTGTTTTTTACCGCACCAGCGATTTTGTCATCAGCAAGCATTCATTCAATTCCACATACCCGTGCTTTTCATAGAAATTGCGTGCCTGCAACGTTGGCGCCCGGTACAAGAACACATCACTAACATTATTTTCCACACAGTATTGTTCATATGCGCCAATCAGCGCGCGCCCCACCCCACTGCGATGATATCGCCGGTCCACGAACAGAAAGTCAATTTTTGCCTGGCATGTTGACGGCCACCACATATTAAATTCAGGGTATTTCATAATATGTCCCTTGATAAACCCCAGTGGGAAATGCCCGCGATTATACATAAACAGTACATGCCCCCGCCGCATCACATCATCCGCCAGCACATGATTCACCAACGCGGCATCACCTGGTCTGGTTTGATCAGCGATTAAATAGCAATATCGCACTACATCTGGGACAACATCAAAAACACGTTTTATATTATCTTTGTTATCAATCATCTGTATCCAGGCCTTTGAGTAAATTATCCATTCTCTCTGCCCGGTCCAGCGTGTCATCATATTCGAATCGAATATCTGGCACATACTTCTGGTTCATACGCGCCCCCAGTTCATATCGCACAGTTTTTGTAATTTCGTCCAAACGGCGCTGAACCGCCGCGACATCCGGATTACGTGAATAATAGAACAACCGCACGAATTGCAGTCCCCCATGCGCCACCGCCCCGACCAGCGACACCCCTGCGACGATCTGGTCATCACCATATCTGTCGCGCAGTATTTCCGCCACCAGCGTTTGAACTTTGCTGGCGATACGCGCCCCTCGATTAGAATTAAATTGTCGTTTCATCATTATATATTGTAAATTATAAGATATTAATCTAGAATCAAGTAAATTTTTTATCATAACCACATGGGGGGCATTAATGAAATTCGCAGAATATATACTCAGCAAATCCGAAAGTCGCACATACGCATGGATAGTATTCATATTAACGATATGCGAATCGATATTTTTGTTTATCCCACCCGAAGTATTCATGACCCCACCAATTATCGCGAACAAGCGTCGCGCAGTTCCAATAACTATTGCGGCGTCATTGGGTTCGATTGTTGGTGGGATATTGGCATATATGATTGGTGCATGGCTGTGGGATTCATTGGGTCAATGGATAGTAAACACATTCACCAACCCCGAATTAATTGAAACCGCCATAAAGCCGATGTTCAGCAAATATGGAATATTAATAATAGTACTGACGGCGGTAACCCCGATACCGTATAAGTTGCTGGCAATATGGTTGGGCTTTATTGGATACCCATTGTGGATATTTGTTGGTGTATCTGCGATATTCCGCACTGGGCGCTTTGCGACGATTGCGACCTTGCTGTATTTTTTCCAAGAACGCGCGAACGCCATAGTCAAGAAATACTTTTGGCCATTAACAATCGGTGCAATTATTGCCGCCGGCCTGGGCGTTGGCTTAATATCACTATTCTAACATTCTTGTCATCCCCAGGATGACAGGTTCTTAATTTCTTTTATTTTGAGATTATTTTTATATTTGTAATTTGTTTAAGAAAAAAGAAAAGTAAGAAAAAAACTTGTCATCCCGTGGCTTGACCACGGGACCCAGGTAATTAATGCTCTGTGCGCCAGCACAGACAACTTTCCTTGTCATCCCGTGGCCCGGGCCCCGCACTACACAGTTCTCCTTTCTTGTCATCCCGTGGCTTGACCACGGGACCCAGGTAATTTATGCTCTGTGCGCCAGCACAGACAACTTTCTTGTCATCCCGTGGCCTGACCACGGGACCCAGGTAATTAATGCTCTGTGCACCAGCACAGACAACTTTCCTTGTCATCCCGTGGCCTGGGCCCCGCGAAAACGTCAGTTTTCGTGGGTGGATGCAGACCACGGGACCCAGGTAATTTATGCTGTCGCACCGCGACACCACATTTGCACTTTGCACTTTGAAAAACCGCGACACAAACCTACACCAACATATTCAGTTCATCATATAAATCCCGCCAATCTGGATTATATTTTTCTATCAAATCTTTTTTCCAATTTCGTTTCCACTCTTTCAACCGCTTTTCGTGCCGAATAGCCTGCTTAACATCTTCAAACCGTTCAAAATATACCAATTTGCAAACCCCATATCGACTGGTAAACCCCGGCGTCAAATGATTTTTATGTTCATATACACGCTGAGCTAAATTACTGGTAAAACCTATATACAGTGTACCATTTCTATCACTGGCCAAAATATAAACATAGTAATATTTTTGAATCCCATACATAAAATTTGTATTTGCTGTCGCAAATAAGTATATAAAACCTGGGCCCCGTGGTCAAGCCACGGGGTGACAAGTTCTTAAGTTTTTTATATCACAGTTTTGTTTTGTGATTATCAGTTTACTTTGTGATTGTTTTTCATTTTGTAATTGTTTTTAGAAAAAAGAAAAATAAGGAAAAACTTGTCATCCCGTGGCCCAGGCCCCGCACTACACAGTTCTCATTTCTTGTCATCCCGTGGCCTGGGCCCTGCGTTCCTTTCCTTGTCATCCCGTGGCTTGACCACGGGACCCAGGTAATTAATGCTCTGTGCGCCAGCACAGACAACTTTCCTTGTCATCCCGTGGCCTGGGCCCCGCACTACACAGTTCTCCTTTCTTGTCATCCCGTGGCTTGACCACGGGACCCAGGTAATATCAATTACATCCTTTCTTGTCATCCCGTGGCCTGGGCCCCGCGAAAACGTCAGTTTTCGTGGGTGGATGCAGACCACGGGACCCAGGTAATATCAATTACATCCTTTTTGTCATCCCGTGGCTTGACCACGGGACCCAGGTAATAAAACTTGTCGCGCAGCGACACCACATTTGCACTTTGAAAAAAGCCCCCACGGATGTGGGGGAATCATTCATTCTATCCAAATATCTGCATAACCGGTTGGATCGGTCGCACTGCCCACCGAAATCTGCAAGCGTTCCCCTGGAATCTTGCCACTCGAATCCAACAATTTGTAATTTCCACTATCACCAAACCCAACACTAAGCGTACCTGGATCAAGATTAGTGCCCGTACCTATTTGTATCGCATTCTCTGTGTTTGTACTCGCACCAAATCCTAAAGAAATCGAATTGTTACCACCTGCTCCCGCTTCATTACCAACTACAACATTATTCGTCCCCCTAGCAAAAGCTCCCTTTCCAATTCCAATAGAGTTTTCTCCAGACACCGCAGAACCCATGCCCAATGCAACACTATTTAGCCCTTCTCCCTTTGCATTTGCGCCCAGCGCAACCGCGCTTTGAACAACCGAAGCAGAGGCACCAATCGCGGTCCCAGAACGAGTTGCCGTCGCACGTGCACCATAAACAGTTCCACCAGGACCAGTCGTCACAGCATTTGTACCAATAATAGTTGCAGACGTATAATCTCCAGCATTACCACCGCCCGTGGCAAACCCCCCCACACCTGTTGCAGTATTCGTCAATACCGTATCCGGCATACGTTCATCGGGAATTTTTCCATCATTATCCAACAATTGATAAATTTTATCTGTGCCGAATCCAACATTAAATGTTCCCGCGGTTGAATTTGTCCCTGTTCCCAACTGTATTGCCCCCAACGCAGTCGATTTTGCATTCTGTCCAATTGCGATCGCAGATCCAGCCCCCGTTTCAGCCCTATAGCCCACTGCCGTTCCATACTCAACCGTCGATTTTGCATTTGCACCAATTGCAACCCCTTGACCTGCAACATTAGCATTGGAACCGATTGCCACGGCTTCTTCTTCATTCGCAGATGCATTCATTCCAACAGCAACATTCATAAATCCCGTTTCTGATGACTTTGCGGATTGACCAACAACCACAGATGCAACCGACCCACTTGCCGCATCACCGATTACAACAGTACTATCCGCCGTAGCAGGCGTTGCCCCACCGGTACTGAGTGAACCTGTCCCCGTTGCGGTGTTTTCTAATTTTTTATCCAATGCGGCTTTGACCACTTTATTTTGCACGGGGTTTGTACTGTCGGCGCTTAACGTCGCATCCACGGTTATTTCATCGGGTATTTCGGCCTTGGTCGCGTAAGTATCTGCGATAACCCGGCCACTGGCGTCCTGGGTTGCCTTGGTCGCGCTGTCTGCGGTGGTTGCGCTGTTCACGGTTACGGCGCCATCCGCCGCCACCGTAATATCACCCCCAGATTTCACACCACCCAATGCCGCGGCCGTTGCCGCCGGCAGAGTATATTCTTCTGGCAACGCCGCCGATGTGATAAATCCACTATCATTAGTTAATTCACTGGTTTTTGTTGGAACAGTAATATTCGCTGTTGCCGCTGTTGCAGAATTGGCTGTAAAGGTTGCAACCGCCGCTCCATTTTTCTGTATTGTCAATGTTGCATTATTAACAGTTGGAATATCATCTGCATCAGCCTTGGCATTTAATTCCGTTTTTGTGGCATAAGTCGTTGTAATAACATTACCAGACGCATCCTGGGTTGCCTTGGTCGCAGATGTTGCACTGGTTGCCGTATCTGCTGTTTCAGCGGCGGCAACTTTATCTATTTTTGTTGCAACACCACTGGCATTCACATAAATCGGATGTGTCGCATCCCCAACCGCGGTCCCGGCGGTGGCAACTTCTACTGCTGTACTTGCATTTTGCTTTGCATTTAATTCAGTTTTCGTTGCATAATCACCCGCCGGCGCACGTGTGTCAATCTGCTGATCAACATAGCCCTGGGATGCAATATTTGCATATGCGCCCCCCACCACCATCATAGCTATAAATGAAACTGCGAAAATGCCCTTTGACTTTATCATATCCGTATTCTACCTAAAAAAACTGTTTCGTTCCACTGTTCGTTTATCGCAATCTGTTTTTTTTACCTGTGTGCGGTGCACATTTTAACACCGCACACATATTGTTACGCCGTTATTATTCGGCACCACCACGTGCGATAACTTCCCAAGAATAGTTACCCGCACCGGACGATACCAATACGCATTTGTTTTCGGAATCCGCACAAGCATCTGTTGGTGCCGGAATTGCTGCATTGGCGGTTGCCTGCGCTGCATCCGCGGCTTCCTGGGCGGCATCTGCTGCATCTTGCGCCGCACCTGCAGCAGTGTTTGCACCGTCAGCGGTTGTCTTTACTTCATTGATAGCCCCAACAACTGTCTTGTTTGTTGTTGCCAAAGAGTTATCTGTTTTATCCTGTTTCAATGCCAGGTTTGCATCAGTCGCCATACCGGCAATTTCTTCCTTGGTGGCATATGTCGTTGTGATTACATTACCAGATGCGTCCGCCGTTGCACGTGCCGCTGTGGCATCTGAATCCAACTTGCCGGCCAAACCACTTGTCAAGGCAGTCGTTGTTGCAAATTCAGACGCATTATGTGTGACGATGTCACCATAACCACCAATTGTTGACTCTACCGCGTCAACAGCACTTTGTGCACCGGTTGCCGTGCTCTGTGCAGCGGCGGCCTCGCCCGCTACTTCCTTGATAGCGGTCACAACTGTTGTCGCTGTTGTACCCATGTTTTCTGCTGAAACAGCGCCAACCTGACCTTCCAACGTCTTTGCAGCGTATGCCGCATTGGCATCGGTCTCGGTCACATAATCGTCCAAATCAGCCTGTTGCAACGCAGTATCGGCTTTGTCCAAAGATGCATTAATTGATGCATTCAGATCACCTTCTGCAATCGTCCCATCAGTTATATCAGCACTGGTTACTGTACTTTTGGTCGCCAAAGTACCCAAACCAGAAACCTGAGTATTCGCAATTGTCGCAGCGGATGTAATATTACCAGTGCCATCTGTTGTTACGATATGGTTTGCTGCCTCTGCCCCCATATTTTTATCTTGCTTGTCTGTTTGCAATTCGGCAATGTCGGCTTCGGCTGCGTCCAAATCACTTTGAATTTGTTCCACAGTGTCGCTTGATGCAATATTTTCCGTCGCAGCAGTAATTGCGGTATTTACCGCCGCCGCAGATGGATATTTTGTATCGTCTGTCTTGCCGGTGGCCCAACCCGCGGTATTAACCATATTTGTCTTTACCTGCATATCGGAAATCGCAGCCGGCTGAACCGCTGTATCTGCTTTTGTCCCCTGGGCTGCGGTTGCAAATTCAGATGCATTATGCGTCACAACATCGCCATAGGTTTCCATTGTACCCTGGATAGTGTCAATTTCGCCCTCGGCCGCTTCAACACGGCCATCTAACGCAGTAACGGTTGTGGTATCTGCCTTGGCCCCAATTGCAGATGTCAATGCCTTATTAATATCATCAACATAGCCCTTGGACGCGATTTCTGCATGTGCGGCCCCGGTTGCCACCACGGCCAGCAAAGATGCAAATATACCTGCGGTTAATTTTTTCATTTTTCTTTCCTTTCTTTGTTTTGTTGTTTTTTTATTTTTCTATTTTCCAATCCGTTTTCGACCTTAATCAGCAGGCGCCGTAACATTCGTCCACGCCAACTGCCCACCTGGCGTTATGGTCAACACACACAGCCCCGATTCCGCCATACAGTCATCATCTGGCTGGGGAACGGCCAACGTAGTAATTTGGTTGTCTGTTTCCGTTTTCGTGTATGTATCTGCTTTGTCCGCCTTGTTATTAACCTGGGTTTGCATTTGCGAAACCTGGTTACTGATCGCTTGGAAATTACCCTCGGTCGCCAGACCAGATGTTTTTTCATTAACTTCGTTAATCGCATCTACCAGGTTCTGGGCCGAAACGGTCAAACTTTCCATAGTACCAATATCTGATTCTGCCGACGACACACGCGTTTCCAACGCATTTACATCGTCTGTATCTGCCTTGGCCCCCAGTGCGTTATATACCGCCAACGCCGATGGATATTGGGTATTTTGGGCCGTGGCATTAATTTCACTAACCCGCGCCGATACATCTTGTTTCTTGTTCAAAGCCGATTCCGCTGTTGAAACGCGTTCGGTTAAACCTGAAATGCCCGATGTATTGGTGGCGACATTGGCGCTTAAATCATTTACAGATTTCACCAATCCCGATTCCGCGTTACCAACCGTTGTTGTTAATGCGCCAATACCCGATTCATTCGTATCCACACGTTCTGTCAATGTTGCCAGATCGTCCGTGGCGTCATTCACGGCACCAAAGACCTCGTTCACGGCACCAACCAGGTTTGTTTTCTCGCCCGTGGCCAGGTTACCAACCGTGCCAATTGCGGCCGCATTTGTATCAACACGCCCGGTTAATGTGCTTAAATCTTTTTGGATTTGTTGCACCGTGCCATCGGCCGCCATGCCGCCAATCGCCTTATCCAGTTCATTAATCGCACCAACCAAATTATCTTTATTTTCCGTGGTCAATTCAGATTTTGCGCCGATATCTGTCAGTGCCTGTTGCGCGTGTGTGGCCGCGTTATTTGCAACGGTTTCTGTTGACTTAGGTGCATATGTTTTGTCCGCCACATCCTTGGTCAACATGTCCGCAGTCGCCGTGTCAACATACGATTCGGTTGCATAGCCGGTTAATGCATCGCTGTCCAATTTGCCCGCCAAGCCAGATTCCAAAGCCGCAGTTGTGGCATATCCAGATAAAGAATCCGTCGTCGCGTATCCCGCTAATGATTCCTTGGTCGCGTATGTTCCTGCCACTTCTGCCGTCTTGGCATAGCCCGCCAAATCCGCTGACGTTAACATCCCAGAAATATCTGCATCTGTGGCATAGCCATCCAATTCGCCCTTGGTCGCGTATGTATCCGCCGCACTTTCCGTGGTTAAATAATCACCCAACGATTCGGTTGTTGCGTATTTAGATAACTCGCTGGCGTCGGCCTTGCCCGCTAATGATTCCTTGGTCGCGTATGTATCCGCCGCACTTTCCGTGGTTAAATAACCACCCAACGATTCGGTTGTTGCATATTTAGATAACTCGCTGGCGTCAGCCTTGTTTGCCATTTGCCCCTGCAGGGTTGTTATATTACCCGCGTTCGTATCAACACGACCGGACAATGTTTCAACCGCACTTTGTACCTGACTAGCCGTGGTTTGCGCCGCTTCGGCTGTTTGTTTTGCGGCACTGGCATCCCCGGCTGCTGTTGTTGCTGCGGCGGCGGCACTGGCTACATCAGCAACCAATCCATCTGAGTCATCACCAACGACCGTCTCTAATGCACCAACCGCCGTTCCCAATTCTTCCACATCAGACGTCGATGCTTTACCCGCCAATTCTGTTTTCGTTGCGTATGTTGTACCTGCCTCGGTCTTGGTCAACATATCACTTGTTGCGGCTGCAATATCGCCATCTGTGGCATAGCCGTCCAATTCGCCCTTGGTCGCGTATGTATCCGTAATAACATTACCTGCCGCGTCCGCGGTTGCACGCGCCGCCGTGTCGCCCGTTCCCAACTTGCCCGCCAAACCCATGGTCACAGATTCCTGGGTGGCATACGTTTTTTTGGCGTCATCTTTGGTTAAATAATTTTCCAAATCTGCGCCAACGCCTTCGGACACAATTTGCTCTATACGTCCATCCAGACCATCAACCTGCTCGTCAACATATGTTTTGTCCGCCTTTTGGTCCAATGCTTCTTTGGTTGCGTATGTTCTGTTACCATAATCCGTAGTAACCAACGTCGCCGCATTGGCCGCGCCGGCACTTAACAAAATCGCCGCCATAAACCCAGAAAAACGTACATTTCTTTTTTTCATGTCCTTAATCCTAAAAAATCAATTACAGCGCAACATCATACCACATCGTAGCACCAGATCCATCCGTGCCCAGAACCTTGTTATTTCCTGCCCCTGTGGTCGTCACCATACCTGAAATTTCCGTCTTGGTCGCGTATGTAGTGGCAATATTATTACCCGCCGCATCCGCAGTTGCCCGTGGCGCCGTGCCGTCTGTTGTGTTAACGTACGTTGTGGACGCCTCTGTCTTGGTCAGCATATCCGCCGTCGCGGTCTGCAAGGCTGTAATATTTGTTTCGTTCGTCGCCACACGCGATGTCAAACCATCCGCCGCAGACTGCGCCGCTTCGGCTGCTTTTTGCGCTGCCTCTGCCCCGGCAACCGCCGTTGCAATTTTACCAGCCAAACTGGTCAGACCATTTTCTTCATCATTCACGACCGAATCTAACGCCGCCACATCATCAGAGACTTCCGTCAATTGTGCGGACGTTGCATAACCCGCCAATGCCGTCGTAACCGCCGACGTAGACGGATAATCCGTATCGCTGTTTGTTAACGTTGTCTTTTTATTTGCCACATCTTCCTTGCCGGTCAACGCCTCTCCCATATCGCCCGCGACAATATCTGCAACCTTTGAATCAACTTCACCCTTGGTATATGCATCAGTAATACCATATCCCGCCAGCGTTGTTGACTTGTCAGCCTTTTTCGCCAATTCCTCATTCACATATTGCGTATTTGCTTTGGCTGCAACTTCCCGTTCTAATTCATCTACATCTGCCTTGACCGCGTATGTATCCGTAATAACATTACCCGCCGCATCAGCTGTTGCCCGTGGCGCTGTGCCATCTGTTGTGTTAACGTACGTTGTGGATGCTTCGGTCTTGGTCAAATAAGAATCCAATTCGACACCCGCCAAATCGCCGACCATACCTTCGACTTCTTCCCTTGTGGGGTAATTTGCCAAATCGCCCGATGTAACCATATCAGCGGTCGCCGTGGTTAATTCATCCTTGGTAGCATAGGTATCCGCAACATCTGCGACTGCATCCGCAATTGCAGCATTCATATCTTCCAGTGATACATATCCATCACCCACGATATCATCAACCGCGATAATTGTCGTCTTGTCGCCATTACAATCACGAACGATATTTCCACCTTCGACAATAAAATCACAGCCCGCACCCAATTCATAGCGCAATTCGTCAACATCAACCAAAATTTCGTTATTTTCAATTGATACGAAATTATTACCAGTGGTCAAAACATCTTGCTTTGTATCAACCGCGCCCTGTAAACCTTCGACATCGCGCAGCAACACATCAATCTGTTCCCGCAAACCTTCCAGTGTACCGGTATCAATTTCGCCACCAGACGAACCGCCACCCGAAACGGACGAACCACTACCCGGGTTTTGCGGACGCAACGAACTGCCCCCACTGACAGATGTACCGCCACCCAAATAATGACCAATCGACAAACGTGGTGATGTTGCCACCCGCCCAGACGTTGTTGAACCCGCACTAATTGAAGCACTGGATCCCGACTGGTTTGATGTCGGTGTTACCCGAACCGATCCACCGCGCACAGATGTTGCTGCACGCGCCCCAGAATTCGCCGAAGACGCACTGGCAGCACTGGAATATGTACCACTGCCCCCCAAGTTGCGCACTGACGATGCCGCATGCGCGCCAGAAACCATCCCAGCGCACAAAACACAAACAATTGTTAATGTTGATATTTTCAGTTCTTTTTTCACAGCGTACTCTCTCTACCTGAGTTAATGATAACATTTTTTCGCGAATCGGGTCAACACCATTTTGTGTTAAAATTCATATCTGATACCAATTGATATAGAATTATCCAAAATAAAGTCGACTTCGTTTTCAAACCAAACTAAATCATTATCTTCTGTAACCAGATCATCCACGCGATGATGATACCCGGTCATGCCCGACAAACGGTACCGCAAATCCAGCACCAGATTTTCATCCAGTTCATACGAATACCCCAGCATTATTCCAGCCATTGGTGCAAAGCCATATTCTGTACGATCGGTTCCATCGGCATATCCAATCAAATCAATTTTTTCGATTGGCATGGCGGCACCAACACCCGCACCAACATACAACCCGTTTGTAAAGTCATAGTACAAATTAGCCATAGCATATGGAATCTGTAAACTGTATTGCGCCATTACGTCCGCATCTTCGAAATACCCCAGATACCCCAGTTCCAGTTCCGCACGCCAGAAATATGCAAAACGCGTACCGCCAAACAAACTGCCACCGAATACTGGTTCAAACGAGAAATCATCTGTCCCATATTCTTTATCACCTTGGAAATTATCGCTGGTATCATATTTATTTTTCCAGTTCCAGAACCCCAGTTCTGCACGTCCACCGACATACCAACCGGTTTTTGCCTTGTCCGTGTAATTATATGTAACGCGATAACCGCCATCACCCGTACGGGTTAAATAACTGGGCGCCGCAACCGCCGGTGCAGTCAACCCAACTAAAATTGCCAAAGATACTATTTTTTTCATTTTCCTTTCCTTTTTATATAATTTAGTCATTATAATATTATCACAAAAATACCAATCAATAAAAGCATAAAAATCATAATTGACATTATTTTATAAAATTTGCTAATCTCTAAAATATAGAAAGTCAAAGGAAGTGATCATGAAAAAAATTCTGTTATCTGTTGCTGCACTGGGAATGGCGGCCTGCGCGGGTCCTGACCATATTAATGATGACAAGGTTTTCTTTGCATTCGATTCGGCTGAAATATCTGATGAGGCACGCGAATCACTAGAAGATCAATCATTATATATGAAAAAGAATCCAAACATTAACGTTATTCTCGAAGGTCATTGTGACGAACGCGGTTCAACAGAATATAATTTAGCCCTGGGCGCATTACGTGCTGGTAACACCGCACACGTTATGATTGCTGATGGTATCGAACCAGAAAGAATCAAAACGATTTCTTATGGCAAAGAACGCCCACAATATCCTGGTACGGGTGAAGAAGTATGGGCTTTGAACCGTAATTCAACGACCAAGGTTGTTGACGAATAATAAAAATGCGCCAATGGCGCATTTTTATTTTTTATGTATGCTTGACCACATGGTCTTTTTTTTATACTATTTTTCATATGTCTGATAATACCGCTGTTTCATTTGCAAATGTTGGCGCCCAATATGATACGGGCCGGGAAGTTTTATCTGATGTATCATTTAACATTGGCGCGGGCGCATTTTATTTTCTGTCTGGGGCATCTGGCGCGGGGAAAACAACATTACTGCGCCTGATTTATCAATTACACAGGCCATGTCGTGGACAAATAAAAATATTTGGTCGCATAACAAACGACATGTCGCGTGATGAAATTGCCGCAATGCGCCATAAAATGGCAATTGTATTCCAGGAATATTCCTTGTTATCGCATATGTCTGTATTTGATAATGTTGCATTGCCATTGCGTGTACGCGGTCTGTCAGAATCAAAAATAAAAAAATTAGTTATCAAGGTTCTGGAATGGGTTGGTTTGGCAAAATATGCCGACGCAAACCCGAAAACACTGTCTGGTGGCCAGCAACAGCGTGTATCTGTGGCCCGCGCAATTATTATCCAGCCTGCAATCTTGCTGGCTGACGAACCGACCGGCAACCTGGACGATGAAAACGCGTCCAGATTAATGGAACTGTTTATACAAATGAACAAGACATTTGGCACAACTATTATTCTGGCCACACACAGCAGTAAACTGATGGAAACATATAAATTTCCGGTTATACGTGTTGAAAATCATCATGTTAAATTTATTGGTGGCACCCCCAGTACCCCTGTGGTCACCCCAACCGATACGAAAAAAATATGGCGTGGTCCAAAACCACAAAACTATTTTAACGAACTGTCCAAACAATTTGACGATATTGGGAATGCATAAATGACAAAACGACCAATTGTTTTTTCGCTGGTTCGCGAACAATCCGTATTTATGACGGTTATAATGTCGCTGTTAACATTTTTGGCGGTATTGGCACTGGGCATTTCATTGGCAATTGGCACGGGTGTGGTACGTTGGAATTCCCAATGGGAATTAAGTGCAACGGTCCAGATCACAGATTCTAAAAACGCCGACGCCGTAGAAAAAATCATTAATGACAATCGTGAAAAAATTTCAATTGTAAATGAAATATCGACCGAACAAATGCGTGATTTAATGCGCCCATGGATTTCAGGCGGCAGTGCACTGGAAAACTATTTACCAAAGATGTATGAACTGGAATTCAAAACTGTAAAAGACATGGAAAACATCGCCGGCGAACTGGGCAAACACGCGCGTTTTTTAACCCACGCCCAGGCATTATCTGCATCAACATCTGCGGGATGGAAAATGATTGCGATATCTGGATTTGTACTGATATTGGTTTTGGGCACAATTGGTGTGTGCATTTCGTACATTGCGCGAAACACGGCATTATTGCACCGTCGCGAACTGGAAATATTGAACCAGATTGGCGCACGTGATGCATATGTTGCCCGCCAGATGCAGGTTATTATTGCGAAAATATGCACCATGGCGGGTGGCATTGGGTTTATTATTGCAGCGCCATTGTTATTACTGATATTGGCCGCGGCACACAGTGCACGTGTTGGCTTAATGGCGATGTTGGATATATCCGGGGGTGGCTGGATAATATTAGTACTGTTGCCAATTTCAATAATCATCTTTTCAATTTGGGTAACGCGCCGTACAACGTTAAACATACTAAAAAACAGCTGATGAAATTACTAACCCCGTCTTTATTAGTAATATGCGCATTTGTTATTGGTGGTATAGTATTTAAAACATCGGCCCCATGGGAATGCGAAAACATTCGTCCCGACGACAGCGTATTTGTATTAACTGGCGACATGCGTCGCATACCATTTGCAATGCGTAAAATGCATGAAAATCCTGATATAGATTTATACATAATTGGCGCAGGTGCCGAAAACACATACAACGCCGCCCCCCAGGTTAATATAGAATCAGAATCTAAATCAACATATCAAAACGCGCTGGCTATCAAAGAAATTACCATGCGCGCTGGTCTGGATAGAATTGTTATAATCACAACCGAAGATCATATAAACCGCGCGAAATATTTAATATCCCACGAAATCCCCACCACAGAAATAGTTTCATGTCCGGTCCCGTTGGTTGGGATGCCACCTGGAAAAAGACTTGAAAGATGGCTGGTTGAATATATAAAATACATCGCAACAATGTTTGGAATCAAAGAAGGATAAAAAAATGTTCAGAACAATTATATTTAAAATCTTGCTGGCTTTATATTTTGTATTATGGTCGCCAATATTACTGGTTGGCCTGGTATCTGACCGCGTAAACAGATTTTTTGTTTTATCGTGCGCATCTGGGGTTCTGGTTTTGGTGCGTATTATTGCTGGGATTAAATACGTTATTCACTATCCCGCAACCGAAGAAAACGGTATTCCCGCCACACCAAACGAAAACCTGCGCGTAGATGGCAAATCTATAATTGCGGCGAAACACATGTCTATCCTAGAGGTTGCAATTCTGTCCACCCATGTAAAGAATTCATTTTTTATTGTAAAGCGTGAATTATTGTGGATACCAATTTACGGCTGGGCATTTTGGCGCATGGGATTGCAGCCTGTAAATCGTGCCCGTGGCGCAACAAACATGCAAAAATTAACACACGCTGTTGAGTGCAAAATACGCGACGGCAAAACGCTGATAATTTTTCCCGAAGGAACACGTGCCAAACCCGGCACACACATTCCACTGCGTCGTGGTCTGTTGTTTTTGGCGCACCAATTAAAGTTGCCAATAACACCGGTCGGCACAGACAGTGGTCTGTATTGGCCGAAACACGGCAAAATGCACAGTGGTACTGCAAATGTATGGTTTGAACCATTATTACCATGCAACGCATCGCTGGATGAAATCAGCGCGGCAATAAATCGACACAGCGCATAGAAAAAAATAAAATGGGCATATTGCCCATTTTTTATTTACACCACGAACCACGCCGTCCGCCATCATATGGCCGCCCCAGTTTTTCATTTATTAAAATCCGGCCAATATCACGCCCATCTGGACCAAACACACGTGCATCAATACGTCCCAAATATTTATCATCACGAATTTCACCCAGTTCTATGTTTGTACCAATTGGGATTAATTGGGCCAAACGTGCCTGGGCCAATTTTGCCATATTTATTTCATAATCACATTGTCCATGCAGTTCTGGGGTATCAACATTAGCAATACGTACACGCACGGTTATAAATATATCAGGTTCCAGATTAACCCGTGCTGCAAACGTATCGCCATCAATAATATAATCAACCACCGCCGGCACAGCAACCACAGTTCCCGGCAAAGTAAAAAATAAAATTGCGGCGCAGATACGCCGCAATAAGTCTATGGCAGTTTTGGCGACCATGTTGGTTCGACACCATTTATTTCATCAGGCAATTCGATTTCATATATATTTTGCCCTGTGATATCAACACTGCGGATATGACTAATACGTTCCAGATCGTCAAACGCCTTTTCTGTTTCATAGTAAACAACGCGGCGCGATCCCGGTGCCCAAGACGGGGCCTCCATATACCAACCGCCCGCCAGTATTTTTTCATTTCGGCCCTGTGGTGTCATTATACCGATATAAAACGTATCATCAGCAATCTTGGTAAACGCGATAAACTGGCCGTCTGGGGACCATGCTGGTGTTGCATAGCGCCCTGCCCCATATGTTATACGTTCAACATCGCCAGTTTCCAGGTCCAGCACATAAATCTGCTGATTACCACTGCGATCTGAATTAAACGCCATTTTTTTCCCATCTGGCGAATAAGACGGACTGGTATTCAACGAATTACCAAATGTCAATTGGCGCAATTTTTTTGTATCTATATCATATTCATATATATGCGAAATACCGCGCTTTACCATAGACAATGCAATTTTTTTACCATCCGGCGAAAACCGTGGTGCATATGTCATACCTTCAAAGTTGCCTAATTTTCTCTGGGCCCCTGTATTTAAATCCAGCGTCCAAACCGACGGATCATCATTATAGTACGACAAGAACACAATTGTCTGCATATTCGGCGAAAAATGTGGCGACATAACAAAATCATCTGGGGTCGACAAATACCGCATACCATATCCATCCTGGTCCATAATTGCCATGCGTTTATTTCTGTTATCTATGGGTCCTGTTTCTGCGATAAAAACGATTTGAGTATCGAAATATCCAACCTCTCCGGTCAAGCGTTCATAAATTGCATCTGCCATATTATGTGCCAACCGTCGCGCTGATTTTTGGGATGCGACCAAATCTTGGGCCTCTATCTGTTCACGTCCCCCAACATCCCAAACATAGAATTCCAAACTATACCGATTCCCAGACATTTTGGTTAATTTAGATTGAACCAGCACCTGGGCCTTGATTGCGTCCCATAATTTAAAGTCCGGCATTTTTCCCATTTCCACAAATTCCGGCAACGCATCACGCGAAACTATGCGAAACAATCCCGTAGACTTTAAATCTGCATCCACAACATCGCGAACCATTTCTGCGACATCTTTTGGGATATTACCAACAACTTCTATTTTCTGTATTGCGACCGATATCGGTTCAACCGCACCCGCGATAATATCAACCTTTAACTCTGCATGTGCAGGCATAAAAAAGGCCACTGCAAACAAAAACACAATCATTTTTTTTAACATATTGAAAATCCTTTCCAAAACTATACCAGCAATTTTATATACATATTTTTAAAAAAGCAAGAATTCCAACGCCCCATTACACGCAACACAAACATATTTACACACGCCATCACACCAGTATTTACCGCCGTGTTTACAGTCGCAATTACATTTGTATTGACAAACGTCAACACAATGATATAGTCTGTTGTAAAGACGGCGGTATTGCCAACGGTATAGGAGTTTGTGTATGCCAAATGTGATGCAGCAATTGTTCGTAATGAACATGGAAACATTGTTAAAAGAATACGCGGCATATCGCGCGTTTAACAAATCCGACCGCGTTATAAATATGCGCATTCCACATCAAATACTGGAACGAATCAAAGAACTGGCGGACCAGCAACATGTTCCATACCAACTGCTGATATCATCAGTATTATTTTCATTGGCAAATATCGAAGAACAGAAATAATAAAAGACCACACAATGAACTTGTCTAATTTACAATATTCATTTGATTATCTGGAACAGCACAAACATCAAACCCCAAAATCCCCCAGAAATAATTTTTGGAATTTTTCAGATTTATACAATCTGTTGGGTGCACCCTGTATGGGGCATGCACAAAATTTACGCGCGACAATGCTGGGTGCTGTAAATTTTAAATCATTTGACATCGCATTAAAACACAGCCCATCTGCCCCCAAGGATACAAACTTTTGGAATTTTTTTGAAGACCACGTCCAGATTTCATATGCCACATATACAATATACGACAAATTTAATCACCCCACCCAGCGCATACGCCCAGACGCGAAACTCAGCCGATACGCATGCTGGTCATTAATGAATCAATTTCCTACAATGATATTTTTCCAATTATACTTTTTAATGCCTGGATCAGATTTTTCAGAAATATATCGTCAAAAATATAAAATGTCGCGCATATATCTGCGCAATGATTTACAGAAATACAAAAAACATGCAATAAATATCGCAATATCAAAAAACGTCGACCCATCCGAACTGGACCAGATTATAAACAAAACATTTTTTGCGGATGCCCCAAACGAAATAAATCACAACACCGCACCAGTATTATACACCCCAGATTTATTAATAAACTATATGGGGCCACGTTCACTGGCGGCATTAAAAAGCGCCCTGTGTCGTGCCACCAGCGAATATGCCAACAACCCTGAAACAGACTTTTCAAAATTTGAACAAATCTTGGAATACGAATTAACATCGCGTCGCGAACACATGATAGCCAACCTGAACAAACCCCCTGCCCAAGACATTACCCAATTACATATAAATAAAATTTATGCAGAATTCAAAAAATTAAAAGCCGCATTTATTGAACAATACGCATTTCAAAAATTGCAATAAAAATCCCGGCGACCAATTGGTCGCCGGTTTTATCCGTCATCCAATTACCAATTTGTAATTAAGTCTGAACACCCTATTAATGCCAATCCATTATTCGTAAACAAGAATACTTGTAACACAACACCAATTTCAAACAACAATACAAATCCAACCAGCATGCCTGTACCCTTCTTTTTCAAGTCTTCTAAATTCATATCGCCTGGTTTACTAATATATCCCCATGCCCATCCGGCAATAATAAATGCGGCACCAACAAACGCCAATGTACGCAATATTTTAAACACATCATACATTTGACCAATCAACCCACATAGGCCTTCGGCATTAATTCCGCCCGCCGCCGCGGCCGCTGCCAATGCCGGCATTGACGCACCCGCCATAATAACCGCACCTGCAAAACCAATCTTTTTTAATAATCCCTTCATAGAAATCCCCTTTCATCCTTTTCCATAATTCTATCATAAAAAAACAATCCGTTCAAGCATGAACCCCACATAAAAAAACACGGCGACGCCCGTTGGCATCGCCATAATTTTTTTCCATGCAAAATTAATTACATGGCGGAAACGATAACATATCTGCGTTTTAATACCGGGGTATTATCACATGAATTGCATTTGTTGCATGCGCCACATGTTGATACTTCCTGGGCGGCCGGCGCCAAAACCTGGCGTTCGTTACGCATTGGTGTACCAAAAGTATCACGCGCATATAAATCTTCACAGCGTGTATTGCGATATACTATCTTCTTGCTTTCGTCCATCCCACCTACGTATTTAGAAAAATTAT
Organism: Candidatus Enterousia avistercoris; assembly: GCA_017694255.1. Taxonomy (GTDB): domain Bacteria; phylum Pseudomonadota; class Alphaproteobacteria; order Rs-D84; family Rs-D84; genus Enterousia; species Enterousia avistercoris. Next base: position 22,136 of record JADINC010000023.1, read on the forward strand.
TTGCATATTCACCGGCATAGTAAATACAATCCTGGCCATCTTGGGTATATCTGACGCCACCCTTGTAATAATCATAGTACGCACCGCACCCCGCCAAACCGACCAAAGCAATCAAAGAAACCAAAATTTTTTTCATGTTATCCATCCTTTTTAAATCTCTATCCGTTCTCTGCCACGCTCCCCGATTCGTTATTCAAATTGTCGCACAAATATTTTTGTTGTCAAGTTTTAATAAAAACATTCCCACAATTAATTCCCCCCAACAAAAAATTAATATGGTATAATTTTCACTAAACCAAAGGGGAAAAATATGGACTATAAAGATTTCGGCCTGGTCAACACCAAACAAATGTTTGCCAATGCCGCTGCAGGGCATTATGCGATTCCTGCATTTAATTTCTATAACATGGAAACACTGGGGGCAATTATATCTGCGGCCCGCGACACACACAGTCCGGTAATTTTGGCGGTATCTGAATCTGCATTAAAATATATGGGACCAGAATTACTGATGGGCATGATTTGGGGATTAAATTTGCGCCCAGAACATGGTGTTGCATTGCACTTGGATCACGGTTCTTCTTTTGATGCGTGCGTAAACGCAATAAAACTGGGCTTTTCCAGCGTTATGATTGACGGTTCAAAATTACCATTTGATGCGAACGTGGATCTGGCGCGCACTGTTGCCGAATATGCACACAAATATAATGTTTCTGTCGAAGCGGAACTGGGTACCCTGTCGGGAATCGAAGACGAAAACACACACGGCACCGAATCCAGCTATACCAATCCAGACGATGTTGTAAATTTTGTAAATGCAACAAATATTGATTCGCTGGCAATTGCAATCGGCACCAGTCATGGCGCATACAAACGCAAATCAGACAACGAAGAATTGCGCTTCGATATTTTACAAAAAATCGCCAACCAATTGCCTGATTTTCCATTGGTATTACATGGCGCATCCAGTATTCCTGAAAAATATGTAAAAACAATTAATGAATACGGCGGAAAAATGTCCAACGCCCGCGGAATCCCAGCACAACAATTACGTCGTGCGGTTGAAATGAATATATGTAAAATAAATGTCGACAGTGATTCACGCCTGGCATTTACCGCGGGTGTACGCAAAACACTATTTGACACGCCATCTGGATTCAACCCGCGCGATTACCTGGGCGCCGGCAAACAAAACATTTACGACAATTGCGTTGATGAAATAAAAAATATCATGGGATCAAATAATCAGATTTAATATAAAAAATAAAATAAATTAGAACGGTATAGATGCGAAGATTAGCGGGTGTGAAGTGTACCGCTGTACAAAAATAAATTAGAATGATATAGATGCCGGCAAAAAATTTGCGTAGTGTATAAAAAATAAATTAGAACGGTATAGATGCAAAGATTGTCGGGTGTGAAGTGTACCGCTGTACAAAAATAAATTAGAATGATATAGATGCCGGCAAAAAATTTGCGTAGTGTATTAAACATACATGAGCAAATTTTTTGCCGGCAGATATGTTATTATAATTTATTTTTATTTATTTTGCGCGTTCAACGTATTCCAAGGTCTCAGTATTTACCACTATCTTTTCACCCTGTTCAATAAATAACGGGACCTGGACACGAACGCCATTATCCAAAATTGCTGGTTTACCACCACTGTTGGAAACAGTCTGGCCCTTTAATGCAGGTTCTGTTTCTTCAACCGTTGCAACAACAGTTTTTGGCAATGAAACAGATACAGGTTGACCTTCGACAAAATTGACTTTGACTGTCATTTCCGGGGCCAAGAATTTCATTTGTTCACCCAATGATTGGGCAGATACAGTGAATTGTTCATACGTATCCAAATTCATAAAATACGCATCTGTGCCGTCCGAATACAGATATTGGCATTCAATATCTTCGACCATTAATTTTTCAACCTTGTCTTCGGCACGCCAACGATTATTATCTTTGTTTCCCGAATCAATATCGCGCAAGTCCGCCTGAACAAACGCACCGCCCTTGCCCGGTTTTACCTTGGTAATCGACATAACGGAATAACGTTTACCGTTATATGAAATCACCCAACCTACACGCATATCATTTGCAATATAAGACGCCATATTTAATACCCCTTTATTTTTTCACAATTATAAAAACGCCACCGCGCCCGCGCAAGTTATTTATTGCGCGGCCCGCTTATGCGCCCAATATCTATCGATACTGTCCATAATTAATTTATCTGCGGTTTCACGATCAGCCCAGCCCTTGACCCGCGACCAAGAATTTGGCTGTAAATCTTTATAGTGTTGGAAAAAATATTCTATTTTTGCGCGCAATATTTCTGGCAATTGTTCAATAAATTTGGTCTTGGTATAGAACGGATCAATATTATCCAATGGCACACAAATAATTTTTTCATCACCACCGGCCTGGTCTTCCATCAGCAACGCCCCAATTGGCCGCACTTCAATTAACACACCCGGATGCAACGGCGAATTACATACAACAACACAATCCAACGGATCGCCATCATCCCCCAGTGTTCCAGGAAAATAACCATAGTTTGCTGGATACGCCATTGGCGTATGCAAAATTCTGTCCACCCGCAACAGCCCCGTTTCTTTATTAATTTCGTACTTTACATGTCCATTTTCTGGGACCTCTATAATTGCGTTCATTTTTTTAGGCGGCTCTTTGCCTGGCACAATTTCTTCTATTGACGTCATAATCATAATCCCTTTTTTTGCTGGCGGGAATGTTATCATAAAAAATCAGATTTGCAATACGAATCGAACATAAAAAATCCCGCACATGCGGGATTTTATTTATTTCCACACCCCACAGATAACAACAACTACATACGCATCGGCATTAAAACAAACAATGCATCAGTATTTTTATCTGTCGATTTTATAATCGTGGGCGATAATGGGTCCTGCATTTCCATCTGGAATTTTTCGCCTTCGACCTGGGATGCAACATCCATCAAGAATTTAACATTAAATACAACGGTAAATGCACTGTCGCCATTGTATTCTATGTCTAATTCCTGGGTTGCCGTCCCTGCATCTGGACTGGACGCATTCACCACCAATTTATTCATAGAAAAAGTTAACTGGACCGACTTTGTTTTATCGACACTGGCCACAGATACCAAATCCACCGCATTCAAAAATTGTTTTCTGTCCAAAACCGCGATTTTATCATTACCCTTTGGTATAACGACGCGATAATTCGGATATTGTGCATCAACCAATTTACTGGTCAACGTCGCCGCCCCCACGGTAAAGCGCGCCTTGGTATCAGACAATTCAACCGTTACATCATCAACCGTCGCATCTTCTAGCAATTTAGACAATTCACCAATCACACGACGTGGCAAAATAACAGACGGCATTTCCACACTGCCCACTGGGGCCGGCATTGCACACAACGCCATACGCTGGGCATCTGTTGCGACCGCCGTCAGCATTTTTTCTTTATCTTCATCAGATATATGGAAATAGATACCCCCCAAATGATATCGAACGTCATCTGTTGGAATTGCAAATTTAGTCTGGTTAATCAAATGTGCCAAATCACCAGTAGTCATCTGGAACTTAGTAGTTAAATTGCTGCCCGCCATGGCCGGGAAATTTTCTGCCGGCAACGTCGGCAACCGAAATACTGCGCGCCCACTGGATACAACCAATTGATCACCCGCCTGTTTAAAGCTGATTTCTGCATCATCAGGCAATTTACGAACAATATCATACAACATCTGGACCGGCACAGTTGTTTTTCCGCCCAGTGTAATATCTGCCGCGACATGTTCTACTAATTCCAAATCTACATTTGTCGCAGATAATATTAAATCATCTGCCACTTCCAATTTTACATTCATCAATATCGGCAACGTCGCGCGTTTTTCCACAATAGACTGCATATGTCCCAGCGCACGAATCAAAACCTGACGAAACACCGAAAATTCCATTATATGCTCCTGTTTATAAATACATTCAACCCTACATTCTTTTAATTCAGTTTACCAAAAAATCCCGATTCGGCGCAAGGACAAATCCCATATATTTTTCATACACTATACACAAATTTAGTACAACAAAAAAAACACCGTCAAACGACGGCATTTTTTATCATTCAAATTATTTTGCCATAACTTTTTCCAATTTTGCCCGCAATTTTTTCATATCGTCATACTTGGTAAACTTTCCTTTTTCTGCAATTGATATATCACCGCTTTCTTCCGACACGACCAAAACAGTTGCCCCAGACACCTCTGACAGCCCCAGTGCCGCGCGATGTCGCGTCCCATATTTCCAATTTAAATTATTCTGGGACAATGGTAAAATTCCGCCCGCATACGCGATACGATTTTTTTCGATTATAACCGCCCCATCATGCAGTGGTGTTTTATTAAAAAATATAGTCAGCAATAATTCACTGGAAATAACCGCATCAATTGCGACACCTGGCTTTTCAATTGCACTTTCATCCAACGTGCTGGGGAAAACAATTAATGCGCCCGTATGTTTATTCGACATATATTCCACGGCGGACACAATTGCATCCAGTGCCCGTGTATCTTTGGTTGCGATTCCACCGCGCCGAAACAAACGCCGCCATTCATCAATATTTCCCATCAGCGCCATAAATTTTCGCAATTCAGGCTGGAATACAACAATCAAACTAATAGACAAAAACAATGCCGTCCAATGTAAAAACGCCCCCAGCAAATCCAGATGCGCCCACGTCAATATAAAACTGACCGCCCATAACGCCCCCAGCCCCAACAGCCCACGGACCAAGCGTTCTGATGATGTATTATGTATAAAACTGCGATAAAACATCCACAACAAAACAACAATAACTAAAATCTGTACCAGTGCAATCCAATCAAACAAAATTTTCTCCTTTTAATTACCAGCTTTATTTATAATTTCCATGGCCAGTTCTTCGACCGGGCGCATCATCCATTCTGGGTCCCCACGTTTCACGGGCGCCCCACGCGTCAATGCTGTTTCACACGGCGTATCATCAGCCAGCCAATTTTCCAACAAATCGCCCGCCAGTAATCCAACCCCGGCCCCAGCGACCAAACCAATTCCCCCCGTAAACGGCGCCAACAACAACCCAATTCCTGTGGCCGATGCAACCTTGCCTGCGACGGCGGCCCCACTGATACGCACGGTTGGTTCTGCCAAACTGCCTGTAATTTCAATAGAATTAACGACATTCCCCGTCAACGATAACTTTAACCCGCGCACAGGCACAGTCGTTAATGACAACTGCATACTTTCACCCCCCAGATTTAAATTCCCCGCCAATCTAACATTTATCGCATTTGTTTCCGCTGCCACACCGTGCTGGGTTTCAGCGACACCTTCGCGCAATTTTGTATTCACAACCGCGCAAGAAATTTTCATCTGGTTATACTTTTTTTCTGAACTGAACAAATCTTGGATACTGTGTCGCAACGTCGTCAAGAAATCCGTCCCATACATATTTGCAACCAACGCCGAATGCGCATAGCCCGCCCCATCAGAATACACACGCACCGGCCCTGTAATCGTCTGCATCCATTCTGACATATTCGCCCCACTGGCCTCTACATACATTTCAAAATTCATGGGCAATTCAGAAATAAAATCACTGATATTAATCTGATTCAGCAATGTACCAATAACAACTTTTCGTCCAATTCCACCCATTTTCACATACATTGTTCCATCTGGCGCGATTGAAAGATCAGCCGCCGCCTGGATCGCGCCATCCGCAAATATTGTTTTTGCGTCCACCCGCATAATTCCATCCACAGACCGCACATCCAAATTGATATCACGAATATCCATATCCCGATACACGACCAAGCTATCAATTATCGCATGTAAATTTAAATCAAATTCACGCAACTCTTTACCAAACAATGGCATATCATGAAAGACATTCAAATCCCGTTTTGGTCGCACCCATTTTTGATCATACAATTCAGGGAACAGTTCTAACAAATTAATTTTCTTTGATTCCAGCGCGACATTTATTACCGGCCGCGCACCCGACCAATCGACCCCCCCAGAAAACGCCAACGTATTTCCACGCACTGTGATTGCAGAATTCCTGAACGTCAGTTTTTCCCAATCAAAACCACCAGTAATATTTACTTTCATTGTCGGCATCTGGGCCAGGTTTAAATTAAATATATCCCCAACCGCTGTGATATCTGGGATATCACCTTTGACAATAAAATCAATTGGGGCCCGACTGGTACCTTCTAATGCAACATTTGCAATCAGCGCATCCCCACCTGTTGCGAATGCGACACGCACAGGATAAACCTTGCGCTCTGCATTATATTTAGAAAAAGACACAATAAACGGGAAAACATCATCATCTGATTTTATCCAACCACTGTATTCACGATTTTCATCATGCGGTATATAACGAATCTGGAACCCAGAAATAAAATATTCTGTCCCAAACAAATCAATATCCAGATTTTGTACCTGTATCCCCCCCAACCCCGGATCGACGAACGGATAGTCCATTGGCGCATTATTCTTTGATTGGGGATTTTTTGTATCGGTTCCAATTGCATTTTGCACCACCGACAAAATTCCATTATCATCCTGTTCCAGGCAAACCGTTGCGTCATAGATTTTTATATTTTGTATTGTGGGTCTGTCTTGGAACAAAGAAATCAAATCCAATGTAACATCAATTTTTTCCGCACTGAACGCATTTTCATGCTTTGCCCAGTTTGCATTTGGCACCCGCACCTGGTACAACTCTATTTGCGGCCGCAGCGACAATTTCCACGAAACCGCACCATCAATTTCCACCGGCATCCCCGTTGCATCACGCAACACCGCCAGCACATTCCCCCGCAACGTTTCCAAATTTATCTGGGACAACGCTATAACAATCGCCACCGCCAGTCCCATTACAAACAAGACCAGCACACGCATAATCGCAAAAAAAACACTTCTCTTTTTCTTCTTTGGCATTTTTCGCATGTTATTTTACGCCACTTTATAATTAAGGCAACTTAAATTCCAAAAATTTTACCACCTGTTGCATAAAATCAGGCAAATCTGCACGCAGCGTCATTGTTTTTCCCGACCCTGGATGCCTGAACGTCAATTTATACGCCACCAAGAACAAATTATTCACCGCCAGCATCGCATACAACGCATCATCTAATCGCTTGTCCGCCCCGTACAGCATATCACCAACAATTGGCGCATGCAAACATAACGCACTGTGCACACGCAGCTGATGCGTGCGTCCTGTTTGGGGTGAAAACCGCACCCAAGATAAATGGCCACCTGCACGCGACAAAACATCGTATTCTGTTATTGCACGTTGCGGTCGCTGACCCGTACCACCGTTCAGACGCGTTGGTCCGTCAAAAACCTGACCCTTTGTCATATAATTATCAATAACCCCATGTGGTGGATTTACATCGCCATTCAATAACGCTAAATATTCTTTATGTGCTGTTTTATTTTGGAATTCATCAGCCAGCACCTGGGCGGCACGCTGGTTTTTTGCCACGACCAACACACCACTGGTTTCCCTGTCCAACCGATGGACCAACGATATCTTGTCATATGGGAACAATGCCGCCGCCATTTTATCTATGGACTTTCTGATACCCGTACCCCCCTGGACGGCCAAACCAGCCGGCTTATTAAACACGACAATATCTGCATCATCATGAATAATACAGCGGCGCAACCCTTCTAAATCTGCCAAAGAAAAACAATCCCCAGATTCCGTCTTTTTTACAGCGGCGCGGGCATATCCTGCCACAGTTGGCGGAATCCGCACGACATCGCCTGTGCGCAAAATTTCTTGGCCACGGGCGCGCGATGAATTTACACGTATCTGTCCCCCCCGGCATAATTTATAAAATTCACGCTGGGGCATGGCTGGGAAACGGCGCAAGAACCACCGCAACAAACGGGTTCCATCGTCTACCTTTGATATTTCGACCATTTCCGCCATATTTAACGGGTCCTTTTATTCACCATATATAATCTGCACTGTATTTTCCCCATTGGATTTATTACAATCGCCCGACGCGCCACTTTGTGTACGATTTGACAATTCATATCCAACCGAACCGTCCCATCCCTTGGTCACAAAATATTCACAATCTGATTGCGACAACCCATTAATAGAAATTATAAATTGACGCGGATTTGCTGGATCTGCCGTTATTTCATATGTGCCGCCATATGGATTTTTATTTGACATACCAATTGCGCCGAAAATTGTTGCATTATTAATATTAGAAAAATCGTCAAATTCGCTGAACATTTGGCGTACCTGGGTCACCATTTGAACAACGCTGTCATTAACCTCGTTATGCTTTTGCATATTCATTGCGCTGGAAATTGCGGCAATCGCGCCAACAGTTATCACCCCCATAATAGCCAACACACCCATCATTTCAATCATTGAACGTCCCAGTTCTTGTTTCATTTTATAACCTCTATTTGCTATTTAGTTTTTAATATTCTATCATAATTAGTATGAATATTCAATTTTCTGATTTGATTGAAAATAGTCCCAACGCCCCCGGTGTATACAAGATGTACGACGCCGATGGCACACTGTTATATGTTGGCAAGGCTAAAAATTTATCCAATCGATTAAAACAATATCTGGACATATCCAAACTGGAACCGCACAAGCAAGTAATGCGCACAATGGTTGCGCGTGTTGATTGGGAAACGACCCCAACCGAATCAGACGCATTAATTCTGGAACAGCATTTAATCAAAACCCAAAAGCCCAGATATAATATCATGCTGACAGATGGGAAAATGTACCCAATGATTGCATTAACCCAATCAGAATACCCGCGCCTGTTAAAATTCCGGGGCAAGATAACACAACGCCGTGATGTATATGGCCCATACCCGTCGGTCGCCGCATTAAACGAAACAATAAAAACAATTCAAAAGGTATGTCGCCTGCGCACATGCACTGATACATTTATGCGCAATCGGTCGCGTCCATGCCTGCTGTACCAAATCGGCCGGTGCAGTGCGCCGTGCACAATACCACAAACAGACTATGGCGAAAATGTTGCATTGGCGCGTCGAATTTTAACTGGCGACAGCGAACCGATAATTGCGGACTTAACCCGGCAAATGCAAAAGTTTTCCGATGCAATGGACTATGAATCTGCCGCCACCATACGCGACAAAATCGCAGCATTAACCCAAACATCAAATCGCGGTATACGCCAGAATCGTGCACATAGCGCGAATTTTGATTGGACTGGTGCGGTTAATGATTTAGAAAATTTAACCGGCATAAAATTAAATTGTGTTGGCGTATTTGATAATTCACATCTGTTTGGCAAAAGTCCTGTTGGCGCAATGATAACATTTGGTCCAAACGGTTTTATAAAAACAGGATACAGGCATTTCAAATTACGCGATGCGGCCCGTGCCGGCAATGATATTGCCATGATGGCAGAATTTGTCCAACGTGCAACTATGCGTGGTCCAAAGCTGGATTTAATAATTGTTGATGGGGGCCCGGCCCAATGGAACATTGCCCATAAAACCGCCCCAGACATTCCAACTTTTGGCGTAACCAAAGGCGTTGTCCGCGATGGGGATGAACACTTTATTTTACCAGACGGCACCATATGCCGTGATATACCAAAAGATTCACGCTTGTTTTTATTATTGCGCGCTGTCCGCGACGAAGCACATCGTTTTGTAATCACATTCCACCGCACTGTGCGCGCGAAACAGATGACATCATCCGTACTGGACGAAATCGATGGCATCGGTCCAACACGCAAACGCGCATTGTTAAATCACTTTGGTTCTGTTCGCGCGATTGCGGACGCCAACCTGGACGCATTAAAACGCGTACCTGGCCTGGGCAATTCGGCCGCCGAAAAAATTTATGCCCATTTTCACACAGAAGTGATATAATGCAAGGTATACAAAGGAGTAAACAATGAAATTTTTCGTTAACTTTTTATCTGTATTTCGCATTGCTGCGGCATTTGCGATTATACCGACATTAATGTTCGGCATGTATTGGACAACGTTTATATTGTACATATTGGCGGCATTATCTGACTTTTTCGATGGATTTTTAGCACGCAAATACAACGTCGGCACAAAACTGGGCGGTGTAATGGATCATATTGGCGATAAATTATTGGTTGTTAATACATTTATCATGTTGCTGGCCATGATGCCAGTCTGGTTTATTGTTGTTCCAGTTATTATAATGATTGCCCGTGAATTATACATCAGCGGTTTGCGCGAATTCCTGGGCACACAAAAGATAGAAATGCCTGTACCAAAAGCACGCTTTTCAATGGGAAAAATCAAAACAACATTACAGATGATTACTATCGCGGCATTCTTGTTGTTGTTTGCAATTGGCGCGATGATTACCCCTGAAACAGACAGTCGCACAATTATGTGGTTAATTAATGTATTGCCACAAATTGGCATTTGGGGTACATGGTTGTCATTACTGGCATCTGTATGGTCGGCAACCCAATATACATTTACATTTGCACAAAAATTAAAACAGATAAAAAAGTAATAAAAAAGTCCCATCGAATTCGATGGGATTTTTTATGCATAAAAACGCGCTATGTGCAGTAAATCATGCACACAGCGCATTTTTAAAACCATCCTTTTTTCGCAGTTTTTGTGCCGGCAAATTCATTTAACAATTTCTTTTGTTTTTCTGTTAATTTTGTTGGCACAGGCATATTTATATCAATATACAAATCACCAAAACTGCCCGCCCGCCGTGTTGGCATACCATGTCCACGCACGCGCAGTTTTTCCCCTACCTGGGTCCCGGCCGGCACCTTGACCGACAGCTTTTTATCATCGATTGTATCTACTTCAATTTCGCCCCCCAATGCCAGCGTTGTAAATGGTACATCTATTCGCGTTATCAAATCTGCACCATCACGTTCAAAACGCTTGTCCGGACGAATACGCACATCTAAATAAAAGTCCCCAGCCGGCGCGCCATTTTGTCCGGCCTCGCCCTGACCTGCCAGACGCAGCCGCGTTCCATCTTCGACCCCGGCTGGAATTTTCACATCCAGTGTTCTGGCTTTACGCATAACCCCTGCACCATCACACTGACTGCATTTTTTATCAATCTTGTGTCCTAAACCGTTGCATTCCGGACACGGTGTCTGCATTGCAAAGAACCCACGACTGGTCTGAACATATCCTGTCCCATGGCACCGTGTACACACTGGCGCTTCTTTGCCGTCCGCAGTACCAAAACCGTGGCATTTATCACACTCTACATTTGTGGTAAATTTCACCGTATGTGTTGTGCCAAAATACGCATCGCGCAGGTCAATTACCACTTCGTCCAGCAAATCCCGCCCGCTACGTTGCGATTGCGCCGTCCGGCCACCCCCCATATCAAAACCAAATCCGCGCATAGCCTCGCGCAGGATGTCTTCCATACCACTGCCGCCACCCATATTGAAATGAAAGGCCCCATTACCAAATGGATTAGCACCGCCGCCAAACGGATTCGCCCCCGATGCATTACCCCCGGCAAACGCAGCATCACCGAATCGGTCATATGCCGCGCGCTTTTGCGGATCTTTTAATATATCAAACGCGTTATTAACCTCTTTAAATTTTTCTTCGGCCGCCTTATCACCAGGATTTCTGTCTGGATGATATTGCATAACCAGTTTATGATACGCGCGTTTAATATCTGCATCTGACGCATCACGTGCAACACCTAAAACTTCATAAGGATTTTTATTCATAATCACATTCCGTTCTTAACTTTTCCAAGAGTATATAAGTAAACCCGAAAAAAAATCAAGCCATAGCCCACGTGAAAAAAAGATATAAAAAAATTCTTTCACTTGCAAGACCGCGGAAAATGTACTATTAATATCATGCTATGGTTGAACAAAATACACATACATATGACGCATCAGATATCCAGGTCCTAGAAGGCTTGGAACCCGTTCGTCTGCGTCCAGGGATGTATATTGGCGGCACTGATGAGAAGGCATGGCATCACCTGCCGGTGGAAATATTGGACAATTCTATTGATGAAGCGGTCGCCGGCTTTGCCAAAAAAATTATTGTAAATTTAATTGATTCAAAAACCATTGAAATAACCGATGACGGACGCGGCATTCCAGTTGACGAACATCCAAAGTACCCCGGAAAATCGGCATTAGAGGTTATATTAACCACCCTGCATTCTGGGGGCAAATTTAATAATAATGTATATAAAACCAGTGGCGGTCTGCACGGCGTGGGCAGTTCGGTTGTAAATGCCCTGTCGTCTGAAATGATTGTTGTTATTTCGCGCGATGGTTATGAATGGCGCCAGACATTTTCCCGCGGGAAACCAACCAGTCCAATGACCCGTGGCGACGCAACAAAAAACCACGGCACAAAAATCAGATTTACAATTGATGACGAAATATTTGGCGCAAACGCGGTATTCAAGCCGGTCAAGATTTATCGTATGGCACGCGCAAAATCATTTTTATCCCGTGGGGTGCGCGTTGAATGGATATGCAATCCTGAATTAATTACCGAAGATATGAACATCCCGGCGCGAACCGAATTTTATTATCCAAACGGGGTGGCAGATTTTCTGGAAGAAAAGACACGCGACAAACCACGCATTTTACCAAAAATATTCAGTGGCACGGTTGATTTTCCTGATGATTCTGGTCGCGTGGAATGGGCATTAACATTTTTAACTGATGAAAACGGTGCGGCATCTGATGACGGATTCTTTTCATCATACTGTAATACAATTGCGACAATCGATGGCGGGACACATGAAACCGGATTTAAATCTGCAATAACCCGCGGGATAAAGGCATACGGCGAAAAAGTAAACAATAAATCCGCCGCCACAATTATCAGCGATGATGTATTTGATTCCGTTGCGGCAATTGTATCGGTATTTTATAAAACACCGCAATTTTTGGGTCAAACCAAAGAAAAACTGTCTAATCCAGAAATTGCGCGCTATACCGAAAACGCGTTGCGTGATCCATGGGAAATATTCCTGGCGTCCGATCCAAAAACTGCGAACGCCGTGCTAGATTTTGTTGCAAATTTAGCGGCGGCCCGCATCAAAACAAAGCAAGTCAAAGAAATCGCGCGTAAGACCCCAACAAAACGTGTACGCATGCCGGCAAAACTGGCGGACTGCTCTAAACACGGCATCGACGGCACAGAATTGTTTATAGTAGAGGGGGAATCCGCCGGCGGCACTGCAAAACAGGCACGCGACCGCGCGACCCAGGCAATTATGCCCCTGCGTGGCAAGGTATTAAATGTTGTATCTAATTCCGACGAACGTTTCAGTGCGAACAAAGAATTAAATGAACTAATTGATATTATTGGCGCGGGAACCGCCCGGGATTGGGATGAAAATAAATTACGCTATGAAAAAATAATTGTTATGACCGATGCCGACGTCGACGGCAGCCACATTGCATCACTGCTGATGGCATTCTTTTACCAGGTTATGCCCCAGCTAATATACGGTGGCCATCTGTATCTGTCGTGCCCACCACTGTATAAATTAACATGCGGGACCGAATCGGTTTATGTCGACACTGATGAAGAACTAGAAGAATTAAAGAACACAAAATACAAAAATAAAAAGCTTGAAATATCCCGGTTCAAGGGACTGGGCGAAATGATGCCGAACCAGTTAAAGGAAACAACCATGTCGCCAAAAACACGGCGATTGATACGGGTTGACCTGCCCCCACGCACGGACGAAGGGGCCGAAGACACCGAAAAAACCCGCACAATTGTATCTGAACTGATGGGTAAAAAGCCTGAATTCCGATTTAAATTCATCACAGAACACGCCCAATTTGTCAAAGACTTGTTCGTATAAATCACCCATAAACCAAAACAATAAAAATAACACAGAAAAAAAATACGCACATTTGATATTGACAATATAAAATTTTGTACTACACTAAACAAGCAATATAAAGGAAAAATTATGAAAAAAACCAATAAAATTGATTTGCAACAACCTGTAAAGAAAACCAAAAAAAGAAAAAACACATATGTTGTAAAAATTAATTCAACAAATGAATTGTTTGCATTGGCATCTGAAACCCCATTGCCAATTATAACGCTGAATGGTCAACCTGTTGCGGACAATTCTGGCTGGATAAAATGTGAATCGTTCCCGAACCCAGCGGCCCACAATATGGTTGTGTCATTTCCAAAGCTGGAACCAATAATGGGGGAAAAACTGGCATCTACAATCATTGAATATCTGGACAAAGACAGCAATGCCCCTGTTGCAATGTTGTTCCCAACAAACGAATTAATATATCGTGCTGATTTAAAAAACTTTTTATCACGCATGAATGCAGCATCGCGCCAAGATTTAAAGCGCCAAATGCAAATTCGTGAACGGATTTTAAAACAATCAATTGAAAAGCAAAAATAATCAATAAAAAACGCTGGCAGTAATGCCAGCGTTTTTTATTTTCCGCATCTTATGTATTAATGGATACCGACTTGGAACTGGTCGCCCCAGCCAGCAACTACCTGGCCACCGACTGTGCATTGGATGTCTTCCAGACCATTTGACGCCTGGTTCTTTTTCATAACATTACTGGTTATCAATCCGCCCGCTGTACCCAGTACTACACCAGCAATAGAATCTGATAACAAACGTGATGTGTTAAAATTACCTTCGGCTGTGCGCCATTTGCTGACATCCAGATTATCAACAACACTTCTTATGTCTGATGCCGCATTCGCAATCCGACGACGCGATGCCGCCTGTTGTGATGATAATTGGGCTGCTGCGCTTTCTTGGTTTATTAACGCCAATAACTGGTTATACATTGTATTAAATGTTATTTCGTTTGGGTTACCATCACAATACTGTATAATTGCCAATATCTGACCAGATATCGTTGCATTGGATGCATATTGTACCTGCCATCCCATAATTTGCGCAATCTTTACCGGATCACATTCGTATCCTGGATCTGGCGTTACAACAACTTCTGGCACTTGTCCATGCATATAGCATTGACCACCGGTTGTTGGATCAGAATTTGGAACAAATAAATAACTTGCATTTTGTGCACATATACACGTACTGCCATTCCAGTTCGCAACAGACGATGATACATGACAACATGCAACACATTCGTTGTATTTACTGCCACTTAACCCATTACAGCGCGTCTGTTCACACTGATTTGGTCCGGCACCACCACCGTTGTTGTTATTATCCTCTTCGTCCTCGTTATTGTCCTCTGGATCGCTTTGCGCTGTTTCTGGTACACACATATTACCATTAAGACTTTTGTATCCCTTCATACATTCCCTGTATCTACATACAGATAATTGTGGTCCTGTTTGAGAAATTACATTTGAAACACTGCCGCGATTACATTGACCGGCGCGTATTTCAGATAACATCGCATTTTCTATATAACCATCCATTTGTGACAGTGGTGAATCCCCACATGTACATAATGCGCTTTCTGGAATTTGTTGCCAGCTATCATCCACTCCGGCATCATCCACACATTGAAACGCAGTTCCCTGACCACCAGGTCGCGCAATTACAACAGTATCGCCATAATCACATTGTGAATTTGAACCACCAGTATCACACATATAGCACAGTTTACTGCTAAATCGGCGATCGTCGTTATTATTAGAACCACCCGTTATACCATCTTCTGTCAACATTTCTGATACATCATATGAAGTTTCGTCACATAGAATTGGTGTACACGCCCCCGCATAAGCAAACCCATTTATGCAACAAATACTAAATATCAGTAAAAGTTTTTTCATTTATCTCTCCATGCCGAAAATAAACCAAGGGTTGTTTTAGGCACCCCAATGGTACTTAATTAGTTGTATTTTATCATATTTTCCGCCACTTTCCAATAACGAATTTTGCTGAACCCAAACGGTGATTTAAATTCGGTATAAAAATTTAATAAAAAATACCAGAATTATGACGCATTGAATGAAAATAATATGCGGAAAATAAAAAGGGACGCGTCATTTAAACGACGCGTTTCTTTTTATTATTTATATTCTGCAACCAATTGATCAATTTGTGCCGATAATACTAAATCAGATTTCTTTAATTTTTCGATTTGATTAATTGAATATAATACTGTTGCATGATCACGATCACCACATACACGGCCAATTTCTGTCAAAGACATATTTGTTGCAGTCTTTAATACCACCATCATCATTTGACGCGCCAGAACCACCGCACGACTGCGTCCCTTGCCACATACTGCATCATATGACACCGCCAACTTTTCACACATCTGTTTTACCATCGCAATTGGTGTTTTAACGCGCTGTAATGAATCTGCCAGCAAATGCGTTGCAACATCCATTGTAACGGTTGTCCCCATCAGTTCAGCGTATGTTTTTATTTTCATCGCAACACCACCAACCAAGTGCCCATCCCCTGCGATACGCGATGCAATTGAATCTGCGACATCTGATGCAACACCTGCACGCATTAACATTACACGTTTTACATTAACATTTGGCGCCGCAACATCTGCAACCAGACCAGACGCCATCAATGATTGAATCCGACGATCAAAACCCGTTAAATTATTTGGCGCCGCATTTGCCGTTAAAACAATGTTTTTACCCGCACTGCGCAAATCAACAATTAACTGGGCAAATTCTTCGCATGTTGCGCGTTTACCAACCAGCGCCGAAACATCATCCAGAATAAATGTATCACAATTGCGGCAAAAATCTTTGAATGCAAAAACCGTTCTGTCATGCAGGCTGCGCGTGAATTCAGCCACAAACTGGCCCCCAGACATTTTTATTGTGCGTCCCGCCGCCGCGCTTTCAATGCAATCTGCCAACAGTGTTTTTCCACACCCCGCCGGTCCATAAATAAACAGCGGGGAAAAAGGAACCGCCCCCGCCGCCAATTTTTTGCATGCCGACAACACGAACGCATTTTCATCACAGCATACAAACGCATCAAACGCATTTGCCACACATTCGTGCACCGTGGCAACATCTGCGGCTGGTGCATAAGATTGAACATTGTTATCATTTGCAACCGGCGCCGCAACAACTGCACCACGTACTGTAATTTTAACCCCCAGTCCGAATTCACGCGCCACCGTTGTCAACACATTTGAATAAACCGCACCAATATAATCAGCAGAAAATTGATTTTGCGCACCCAACACCAAAACATCATCACAAACATCAAACTGTAATGGCGCAATCCAAGAAGTATAAGATGCAGAATCTATTTTTGCGGCGATGGCCCCCTTGATTTGTTCCAAGTTTGTCATTGTTTGTTTTGCCGCTACCTGCATATTGTTTCTCCTTTCCTTCCCTTTGGTCATCCGCACAACAGAGTATAAAAACCACCCGCCCATAAACGCCAAATTTTTCTGATTTCGTAATTTATCTTTACGCATCATAAAAATTTATTGTTTATGTTTTGCTGTTATTTTTTTTACCTCTCTTGCATTTGATGATTGATGTTTCATCAATCGTTTTGGATACGTCAATTAAGTTAAAATATAAATCCCAGTTTGCAACCAATTGTTAAACAATTTTTGAACATTTACTTTTTGACAACGATTCGTTTTTTTGCCAGTTTTCTGCGTGTTGTATATACACTGTATAGACACAAAAACTTTTATGCCCGAACATAGCCACCATCAACTTTTCGCACTAAACCCTGCAATTCCATAACAACCAAATCACGTTTTATTTCCGAAACAGATTTTTTGACAATATCTGCCAATACAGATTCAGACACAGGAATTGTTCCCAATGCGTCCAACAATGGATTTTCCGAATCATTATTTTTTTCATTTTGTGCATTATTTTTTTCAGGTTTGAAAAAATCAGATACCCCATTACACAGTTTTGCCGCCCCTGTTTGAATCAAAGAATTCGGTCCTGTTGCGCGCGCATCCGACGGATGCGACGGGATTGCCCAAATTTCCCGATTCGCATCAATTGCGAATCGGGCGGTTTTCATACTGCCAGACTTCATATCAGCCTCGCTAATAATCAATTTTTCTGCGATCCCAGCAATTAATCTGTTGCGTTGAACAAAATTTGTTGCAATTGGTGTAAACCCCACGGGCATTTCACTGATTACCACGCCACGCGCCACAATTTCCCAATACAGCGATTCGTTTTCCAGTGGCCAAATATAATCCACGCCCCCCGCCAGCACAGCAATTGTTTGTGCCGCCCCAGGTGCACGCAATGCCCCACGATGTGCGGCCGCATCTGTTCCCATGGCCATCCCCGACACCACCGTCACACCATGGGCTGCGAATGCATCTGCGATATCGGCCACCAAATTCATTCCCGCCAATGTTGCGTGCCGTGTTCCCACAATTCCAACCGCCTGCCGCGCCAGCGTTTCAATATTTCCGCGCGCACTTAATACTGGCGGGTGATTTTTCATTTTTCGCAACCCAGACGGATATTCCGCCATATCATCAGATATATAATATATGTTCTGTTTTTGTGCGCGCCCAATTTCATCCAGCACCATATCGCGCATAACATCATAATTTTCCAGCGCCGCCGCCGCAGCGGCCACACCACCAAATTGCGCAATCAATTTATTATACCCCACGGGCCCAATTCCCGGGGTACGCAAAATCATCAATTTATACACCAGATCGTCATTCATACGAACACTATAAGAAAAAACACATATATATTAAAAGCATTTTATTAAACAAAGGGCGTCCATCTGGACGCCTTTGTTTAATTAACCATTACGCGCATTTAGCAGATATTTGTAATTTATCTCATCACACTCTGATGGTTTTTCTGCACCATCCCATACAGAACTGTTGCATTCTTTTTCTATCAATTCCAGCGCATCCATAATATCCCTAAACGCACTGGGACTTTCGTTTTTCAAAACACGCAACTGGCTCAGTATTAACTCATCTCCTTTTAACGCATGCTGACCTTCAACATTGCCACCAATCCATTGATTACCGAACAGTTCCATCATACCAACACCCAACCCGGCACCACCAACTGTGGCCCCAACAGATGCCCAAACACGTTTTTTCTTGGTTGCATCCAGAATTCTATCACGCAACACGCCTTCGTCCGCCCACGAACCGCATGTTATATTCGTACCCATCGCGAAATATTTACTGGGGACGTCCGACACACTAACATCTGGATTAGATGATTTAACATCAACCTTGACAAAGCATATATTATTATCAGGTTCTTCGATATCTTCGATCATTGTCGCATAGTTATCCGCATTACTATACCGCGACGCCCAAACGAACGTATTACCAACACCAATATTATTATTAATGCATGCCGCGCGCTCTTTTTCACGATTATCCTGGGGTTCTTCTGGGACCGGGACCGGATCATCTGGTTCCACACGCACACTGGACTTATTTGTTGTTCCCGAAACAGACACACCTGTATTATAGGCCCCCATTGCGTTAATCTGGTTCACAGATGCGGTTGCACGTGCTTCTTGTTCATTCGCATCCCCAGCATTTACATCAGCCGCATCAGCACGTGGCGCGGCCATAATCATCTGGCTGGACATAGAACGTCGCGACTGGCCCGCAGGCGTCAACGCGAATGCCGGCATACAAACCATACAAACAACAAACAAAGATACAATCTTTTTCATTATTTCCCCCATCCCCACTATTTTAGGGTTATTATACCACAAAACACACAAAAAATAAAGAATAAAAGCGCCGTAAGAACGACGCTATACACTTATTTTTTCCACTTCCATTCTACTTTAGATTCTGTACCTGTTATCAATCGGCGAATATTTTCACGATGCCGCCACAGCGCCACCAGCGCAATTGCCAAAAATGGCCACCCCATCTGGGTTGAAATTGCAAACCCCAGCACAGGCATAACACAAAACGCAACAACCGCCCCCAGCGACGAATACCCAGACGTCAATGCAACAACCAACCATTCAATCCCACATATAACAAAAGATAGCGGACTGGTCGCCAACATCACACCAAACATAGACGAAATACCCTTGCCCCCGCGAAAGCGCAACCATATCGGATAACAGTGTCCAATAACGGCGGCAAAACCACACCATGCACCGAATACATCCCCACCAATCGCACAGCCAATTAACACTGCACAGATTGCCTTGGCCATATCCAGCAACCACACCGCCCCAGCCATACGCAATCCGCCAACACGCATAACATTTGTTGCGCCAATATTGCCACTGCCGACCTTGCGCAAATCACCCTTGCCCATAATCCGTGTCAATATTAACCCCATTGGTATTGATCCCAACAGATATGAAATAATAATCCCAATCACCGCAATTATGCCAAAAGATACAGATATCATTTTATTTTTCCTTGATTTTATGTTTGTTTTCTATAAAATAGCAGAAAACATTGCTAAATAAAAGGAAAATAAAGTGGCAAATCATAAGTCATCTAAAAAAAGAATTGTTGTGACGGAAAAGAAAAACGCCGTCAATAATGCACGTCGCAGCGTGGTAAAGACCGCCGCGAAAAAGGTTTTAATCGCAACAGAATCTGGCGATAAAGCGTCCGCAACAACCGCCCTGCGCAACGCGGAAAGCAAAATTATGAAATCCGTTGGCAAAGTTATGCCAAAGAAACGCGCCGCACGCAAGGTTTCGCGCCTGGCAAAGCGTGTTGCAAAAATGGCGTAATTAAGTCATTTAAAAAATTTATAATAAAAATCCCCAAAATATGGGGATGTTTTTTGTTTTATCCAAATTTATAAATTCTGACATAGCTGGTATCGCTGGTCCCGGTTGTACCACTGCCGCCGGCCCCACCATATCCACCAGACAACGCCGACGCTTCGCCGCCACCCGCGCCATCTGGTGCGCCACGGCACCCCAGCCCCAGCAACACAAAAAAGCCATCAAAAACGCTGCATCGCCCAGATTTCTGCGTAAAAGCCCCATCCATTTCATGCCAAATCTAAACCACCGTTTGGATTCAGCATAATAACAATTATTTACGTGGCGCATTATATCAAAAAAACGAAAATCACTCACCCCAATTTGAACTGGCGCCATATAAAAAATCCCGCCATGCGGCGGGATTTTTTATCAGTTCAATGGTGCCCCCCAATGCTGTTGGATTGTACGTTCCGTATCCATTGGGCTAATTAACACCTGGGGCGTTAATATAACCACCAAAACATCACGCGTGGCCGATGTTTCACGCGACCCCGACAGCGCCATAAAGTCAGGATCACCCAAACCATAACGCGTATCATTATTTTCTTGTTTTTCAAACCCAGACACCACCAGCATTTGTCCAGATTCCATAATCACCTCTTGCATAAAGCTGCGTTCTTCAACCTCTGGCAATTGCAGTGTTACTTCGCCGATTGTCTGTTGTTGCATACGCAACAGTTCACGCACCGACATTCTGAACAGCAACAAAATCTTGCCATTTTCCAAAACATTCGGCAACAATTGCATTGAAAAACCTGTTTCCAAATCGTCCTGGTCCACGGTACTTGATTCCACAGTTGTAAAGTTCCGCGATTCAAACCGCTTGATATAGCCTGTTGTACGCGTATTATTCACCGGCGCGACCCGATTATTACGCGTTGTAACACCCACGTTTGTAACCAGCGATACCTTACCCTGCTTTGCCAATGCCTGGATTAACGCATCGGTTCCCGCCAAACCTGACAAAGATCCATTTTTAATCTGATCCTGGGTATAGGCCCCAGAAACCTCTGTATTTCCTTCCATATGTGTGGCCCCGGTTATTGCCGATACCGAATTAGACAACACCGCGATATTCATGGAATTAGCCTCTGTATTGGTCAAATTATTCTTTGGATTTGCAACAATATTTAATCCAGATGCAGAATTAATTGCCGCTGCCAAATTCAACCCAAACGCCGAATCATTTGATATAGAAACTTGTAAAACTTTTACATCAATCGTCACCAATTGCGACAATCGCTTGTTCTGGCGTTCAATATAATCGCCAACACGTGCCAATATAGATGGCGGCGCCGTCACTGTTATTGTTCCCAAACTGCGCGATACAGTAAATGATGCATTATCACCATCCCCGATAATGGTTTCCAATGCACTTTCAATTTCATCCCATTCTTTTAATGTTGATTCCAACGATACCGTATTCCCATCGTCTGTTTCCACCGCCGTCTGGTACGACACATCCGTCCCCAGCGCATACAGCGTAAACGTCCGTGTTTCCGTTTCATAAAACACAATCGCGGACTTATCATAATACCACAACAAATCTAAATCTGTTGCCACCTGGGACAGCAATCCCGACAATTTTCCGGTATATGCAATATTTATTGTTTTTTTCAATTTTTCTGTGTCAATTTGACTGTCTATCTTCACAGGTATCCCAGTAATTGCCGTAACATTATTTGCCAATTGCTGCAAACTAACAGGCTCGTTCAGCAAAATCGTAATCCCAGTATCTGTTTCGAATTGCGACGGCAAATTATTACGATGTTCCAACAGCGTCGACGACGCCCCCAGCCACACCCCTTCGGACATAGAAACCGTATCACCACTGGCAACCTTGGCCCGTGGGTTCTTAGACATTTCGAACGCATCATATGCATTGATAAAATCCTGGTCCACAGAAGACGCAACCTTGGCGGACTCTTTGGTGGCGCATGCTGTCATCACCGCGCACAGGCCGCACATTATGAAAAATTTTATTGGTTTGCTCATCTCTGCTTCTCCTACGGCAAAATCAAATCGTTAAAATTATTCTTCGGTTGTAGATATCACCAACACACGATTACCCTTGTAAAACTTTGCATACGGTATCGGGGTTGCGCGCGCAAAATTACGCACCAATGCCGACGCCACATCGACAAAGCGTCCTTTGAACACGGCGCTGGCCTCTATCGGGTATTCACGCGACGTTGCCCAAATCAAATCCCATCCCTCTTTATTGCACCAATCCTGCAAGACTTCGCGCAATGTCTGGCCACTGGCAACAACCCATGAACGCACCTGGTCGGTTAGCACCGGCGCCGGTTCTGCATCCGCAGAAATATCAACCGCGATTTCTGCATCCAGACTAACATCTGTGGCACCACTTGCCGTATCTGTTTCTATATCTGCATTAACCGCGGCAATTTCTTCATCTGTTGCGCCCATTTTCGCCATAAACGCGGTATACCCATCACGATATTGCGTACAATCATTTCGCCCACTGCGCGCAACCGTCAGAACAGTACCCCCATCATCTTCTAACATTTCACGCCCCAGCAGTGGCATTTCTGCCCCACTGTTGCACGCATCATCAAATCCCGCCGGCACCTGGGCACCATGCAACATATTTGCACCACCCGACCAACCACCATAACCCGTACTATCCGTCCCCAGGTTGAAATTATTTTCCACAACCAAATCAGAACCAATTTTCGAAACAATTCTGATATTATCTTGCTGTTTTTTACCACTGCATGCACCATCATCACATGCAATTTCCACGTCCGCATCCGACCCCGCAATTGGCCACACCGGCACTTCTTGGACCACGGGTTGTGGTTCAGAATATTCGACATACTGTGTTTCAACTGGCACGACTTCTTGGGTATAAAAAACCTCTGACGTGACGACCTGGGGCAAAGCATTTTCCGCAGCAAAGCAATACCCTGCCGCGGTTGCGAACATTGCGACAATTAAAATTTTACGGAACATAAACGTGTCCTTTCCTGTAATTTTTACCATTATTATTATAATTATTATAGCAACTTGACCGAATCTGTGCAAGATTAAAACGCACCTGGTGCATCTATTAACTTAAAATCGCACGAATCGGTAAAAGATGTTATACTGGTCCCGAAAACAACAAACAATTATCCCAAGGATATAAATAAAATGCAAGAAATCTTAATACTATCTGGACTGGGCGTTATTTTGGCACTGTGCATATGCACAACAGTATTTGTATACGGCATAAATTCACGCCTGCGTGATATAACCCGAACATTAACCCATCAATATAACCTGATTGTTAAAATACAATCTGTGCTAAAAAACAAATCTGCAACGAATACGGTTGCCGAAAACGCAGAAATGATATACCAAGATTTATTACAAAACCTGATACCAATTATGGCAGCAATTGATGTTATGCCCCGCAACACAAACGAACACCCACTATGGCGCGCATTGGGTGGAATAATGGACGAATATGCAAAAAATCCATTTGCACTGGAAAAATTGCGTCGCTGTATTAAACTGGACGCCGAAGTCGCCCGCAGTGTTGATAACTATATGAATCGTGCCGACGGATTTTTACATCACATAACAACAAATGATTCTGATGGAATTCTGGCATCAACATTCACAGATGGCCTGTTGGGTCAATCATTAACATTTTTCACCCAGGCAAAGCAACTGGCATCACAAACAAACGATTAAACAACTAAATGACACAGTTAACAGAAAATGTTATTCGCGAAATATCCGTGCGCCGTTCTGAACCTGAATGGTTATTGGAATGGCGTTTGATGGCATTTGCAGCATGGAAAAAAATGCATGAACCACATTGGGGCGAAATCGACTATGCACCAATTGATTATGATGCATTAAATTATTATAACGAACGCGCCCCCATTGATAATTCTGATTTAAAATCAACATACGAACGAATGGGATTGCCTGAAAACGAACAACGGGCCTTGTTAGGCATGGCAACCGATACGGTTATAGACAGTCGTTCCGTACACACATCATACACAGACGAATTAAACAGACTGGGCATAATATTTTTGCCATTTTCTGACGCCGTGAACCAGTACCCTGATTTAGTAAAAAAATATTTGGGCACCGTCGTACCGGCAACAGACAACTTTTTCGCGGCCCTGAACGCGGCTGTATTTTCAGACGGTACATTTGTATACATTCCGCCCCAAACAAAATGCCCTATTGATCTGGCCAGTTATTTCAGAATCGAAACCGCAAAGATCGGCCAATTTGAACGCACATTAATAATTGCCGACACTGGCGCCGAACTTAGTTATATGGAAGGTTGCTCTGCCCCGCGCCGTCCAAACCATCAATTGCACAGTGGGGTTGTTGAAATAATTGTGCACGAAAATGCAACGGTAAAATATGCAACGGTCCAGAACTGGTATGCGGGCGATTTTTCGAAAAAATCTGGTGGCGGTATATTAAATTTTGTAACCAAACGTGGTCGCTGTGATAAAAATGCGCGCCTGGACTGGACCCAGGTTGAAATTGGTTCTGCCATGACATGGAAATATCCATCAACAATATTGGCGGGCGACGGCGCAAAATCTGATTTTTATTCACTGTCCATAACGCGCGGCACGCAACAGGCCGACACCGGTACAAAAATGATTCACATTGGCAACAATACCATATCAAACATTGTATCATATGGTGTTGCCCTGGATACATCGCGCCAAACATTCCGCAGTTTGGTCAGTTTTAGTGCCACGGGCGGAAAAAATGCATCTAAATGCGACACCCGTTTAATTGGCGATCGTGCAATTGCAAACACATTGCCAACAATTATTCACGGCAATGGCGAAAACACACAAAGCCACGAAGCCACCACCGGCACAATTGATGCCGCCCAATTACAATTCTTGATGCAATCTGGAATCAGTGCTGATGAATCAATCGCTTTGATTATTGGCGCCAGTGCCGCCCCAATTATATCACGTCTGCCTATGGAATTTTTGGTTGAATCAAAGCAATTAATACAAATGGCATTGGAACACAATTAATAAATGGATACAAAATATGTTGCTGGAAATAAAAAATTTATCTGTTTCACTGGACACCAAGGCATTGTTATCAGACATAAACATGTCAATTTCCCATGGCGCCCGTCATTTACTGGCCGGACATAATGGTTCTGGTAAATCTACATTGGCGGCAACCATCGCCGGCAACCCAGAATACACAATTAACAGTGGCCAGATTATTTTTGATGGTCGCGATATAACAACAGAAAACACAACCACACGCGCATTATTGGGGATATTTCTGGGGGCCCAAAATGTACCAGAAATACCCGGCTTAACCATGCTTAGCTTTCTTAAACATTCTATTGCGGCACACAAACATTTCGAAACTGGGCAGGATTTATCCATGGGCGAATTTTTAACAGAACTGGAAACAGCCCGCACAAAACTGGATATACCCAAAGAATGGCTAAACCGCAGTGTTAATGTCGGCTTTTCTGGTGGCGAACGAAAACGCCTGATGTTATTACAATTAATCATGACAAAACCCAAACTGGCCATATTGGACGAGCCTGACTCTGGCGCAGACGCCACCACGCAACAGCAAATTGCCGATACGATACACGAAATGTCCGATACGACGTTTTTGTTCATCAGCCATCAAAAGAACTTTACAGATATGGTTCACCCGACCGACACAACTATTTTGTCCAATGGGAAAAATGTGATAGAATAATCATGAATTTTTAATTCAAATTTTAAAAGGAAAGCCAAACATGAAAAAACAAAATCCAAAAACAATGAAAACATGGTTATTATGGAACCCGCTGAAATTTGTACTGTATTCGTGCCTAATCAGTCTGATTATAATGGCAATATTTTCACTGGCATTTCCAGAATCTGGCCCTGTGCTGTCTATGTTAATAATGCTGGGGTTTATGATTGCAATGGGTATAACATTCTGGCAAATACCGCGCGACAACCTGGACCAGCGCAGTTTTGTTGCACTAACAAACGCCCAAATAGTAATCGGCGCACTTTTACTGGCGGCATTTGCGGCATTTATAACATTCCATTATGATTGGATATTGTTAAAGATAATGTGGCTGGACACACATTCAAAATCATCCATGGCGTTGGTATTGATAATATCGTTTATATTGTTATTGTATATAATTGGTCTGTACGGCACCAGCATATATTTAAAATACCGTCGTTGTCGCACCATGGGCATCCGACCATGGAAAATCATATGTTCTATGCCACTGGGGTTTGCGCTGTTATGGGCCCCAGGATATATATTGTCCGACTTGCATAACCCAACCCCACTGGTCCAAATACGGCCAAAATGGTATTCAAAATTCACAAATTGGTTAATCATGCGCCCATTAAGCATATGTATATCATTCATAGTTATTATTTCATGTTCGCGCATGTTTGTTGGTCCTGATTTAACAATTACCACCATTGCCCTAACAACATTATTTGCAATATGGCTGGCGGTTGTTGGTGAAAAAAAGTTTCGTGCAAACATTGGCGACAAATACGCCACATTTGCCGTGATTGTAAACATCATTTTACTGATAACATTTGCGATAGTAATTTCGCAATCACCACAACCAATACCAATGATTACACAGTAATAAAAAACGCGCTATGTACACGAAATCAACGTACAGGGGGAATTTATGAACGGAATAATTTTATTTGCAGGCCTGATTTTATTTCTCTGGCTGGGGCGGTCAATTTTAATACCGTTATTGGTGGCAACATTTTTTTGGTATCTGATAAACGCGACCGCAACATACGTTCGAAAGCTATTTCCTTTTAATTCGGTCGCCGATCGCACATCACGACCAATTACTGCAAAAACGTTTGATTGGACGTCAAACATATTGGCCGTACTGGCAATGTGCGGACTGATATACTTCTTTGCCACACAAATCCAGCCGATGTTCCGCGAATTGGCCTTGGTGTTGCCAAACATTCAACATAAACTGGTAATATTTGGTAATTATTTATCCGAATCTATGGGCATTCATTTTGACGCCAGCATGATACCAAACGTCGCAAACATTGCGGCAAATATTGGTTCATCTGTTGCGGGCATCCTGACATCAACCGGCATGATATTAATATACATGATATTTATGTTCATAGAACAAAGCACATTCAACAAGAAATTTTCTGCACTGATTCCGAACAAACGTGAATATAAAAAGGCTCGCTTTATCATCGACAGCATTGACGATAATATGAAAAAATATTTATTTATGAAAACATTATTATCTGGCATCACGGGCATATTGTCGTATTTCTGGTTGCAAATGATAGGTGTTGAATTTGCCGGCATTTGGGCATTTATCGTATTTATCACCAGTTATATTCCAACAATTGGCGCAATTGTCGCATGTACATTACCGATACTGTATTCATTAATCACCGCCCCATCATTACAGCAACCATTGCTAACAGGTTTTGGGCTGATTGCATTACAAATCATATTCGGCAATATTCTGGAACCAAAATTCACAGGCAAGACATTAAATCTGTCAACATTAGCAATATTAATAAATCTGGTATTTTGGGGAATGATTTGGGGTATTGCCGGCATGTTTTTCAGTGTGCCATTACTGGTGGCGATATTTATCACCACGGCCCAGTTCGATTCCACACGCTGGATTGCCATATTATTATCTGCGGATGGCAAAATCCCAGACAAACGCGACGAAGAATAATCGCGCTGGATACATGAAATCTGGGATTTTTTAATTATGCAATCGCCCCATAACGGCGATTGCGTTTTCTAAAATAACACGCGCAGATTCAGAATCTAATCCGCGTTTTATGTCAGAAATACGCACCCGACCCATATTTTCCTGGGCCGCCGCACTGGTCAATGTTTCATCTATAAAAACAATTGGCAAATCGACGTATGTGCACAATTCCGTGCCCCAGCGCCGAACCGCATCTGTTGTTTCAGACGCCGTTCCATCCATTCGCAGCGGCAACCCAATAACAATTCCAACCACATTTTCCGCCCGTGCCAAATCTGCAATTTGTTGCGCAACAGACGCCCCGGCTT
This sequence comes from Candidatus Enterousia avistercoris, assembly GCA_017694255.1. GTDB lineage: Bacteria > Pseudomonadota > Alphaproteobacteria > Rs-D84 > Rs-D84 > Enterousia > Enterousia avistercoris. The sequence goes on from JADINC010000023.1 coordinate 51,005, forward strand.
GCCTGGTGATAATTGGTGGCCGCACAAAAACAAATTCACGCGATGCGTCCGACACCGCCACCCCCGTGCGACGGGCACCCCAATCAACCCCCATGATACGCCCTGTGCGTGGAAAATCGTTGAAATTCGGCAAAATCATTGTATAATTTCCCTTGATATTTTCAAGAATAGGACACGACATGGCATTTAGCAAGCAACAATTACAAAAATTCGCTGATTTAATCAGAATTGATATCTCTGACGAAAAACTGGAACAAATGAATATCGATTCTGTTATTGAATGGTTGGACAAATTGCAAAAAATCGATACATCTGGCATTGAACCAATGTTAAACCCGGCGGAACATAAACTGCCCCGCCGTGCGGATGTGGTGACCGACGGCAACATTCGTGATGCCGTTTTGGCAAATGCCCCAGACCCCGCCGGTGTATCGCGCGGATACTTTGCTGTACCAAAAGTAATGGATGAATAACGATGATAGATTTAACAATTACAGACGCACTGGAAAAATTAAAATCGCGTAAAATCAGCGCAACTGAACTAACACGCGCGCATTTGGAACGTATTGAAAAATACGGCGCGGATTTAAATTGCTATATAACAACGACGCCTGAACGTGCCCTATCAGACGCGGCGGCGGCGGACGCACGCTATGCGGCGGGCAATCCCCTGCCGCTGGACGGCATCCCCATCGCGATGAAGGATTTATTTGCAACCCGCAACATTCGCACAACTGCGGCATCACACATGCTGGAAAATTTTGTTCCGCAATACGAATCGACTGTTTCGCAAAAATTTATCGACGCGGGCACTGTATTGCTGGGCAAGACCAATCTGGACGAATTCGCCATGGGCACATTCAGCAAAACCAGTTATTTTGGCGCGCCCATCAATCCATGGCAAATGGAACGCAAATTAACCGCGGGCGGTTCATCCGGTGGCACGACCAGTGCGGTTGCATCTGGCCTGGCCATGGGTGGCACTGGCACTGACACGGGCGGTTCGATTCGTTTCCCGGCGTCCATCACCGGCCTGGTCGGGATGAAGCCTACATACGGCCTGTGCAGTCGTTGGGGATGTGTTGCATTTGCATCCAGTCTGGATACACCGGGCCCAATTGCCCGCACAGTTGATGATGCCGCGTTATTATTAAGTGCCATGGCCGGCCATGATGACAAGGATTCAACCAGCGCGGATGCCGAATTTCATGCACATACACCACTTTCACCAATTTTGGGTGATGGCAAAAAATTACGCATTGGTATAATCAAAGAATTTGCCGATGTCGAAATTTCACCAGACATGAAGCGTATATTTGACGCACGTATTGCTGATTTAAAATCATTGGGTGCCGATGTAGTCGAAGTGTCAATTCCAAACGTTCTGGATGCATTGGCGGCATATTACATCATCGCCCCGGCCGAGGCATCGTCAAACCTGGCGCGCTATGACGGCATGCGTTATGGCCTGCGTGTGGATGGCGCTGATTTAATCGACACGTATAAAAAGACACGTGCCGCCGGTTTCGGGACCGAAGTTCAACGCCGTATGATTATTGGCACAGCGGTTCTATCCAGCGAATCGTACGAGGTTTATTTTATGCAGGCCGCACGCGTCCGTAGATTAATTGCCGATGCGTTTGACCGCGCATTCGCGCGGTGCGATTTAATCGTATGTCCGGCGGGCGCGGGTACGGCGCTACCGCTGAATTCTGATTTATCACCATTGGAATATTATGCGTTGGATTTATTCACGGTTGCGATGAACCTGGCCGGTATCCCGGCATGCAGTGTACCGGCCGGTTTGGCCGAAAACGGATTACCACTGGGGGTCCAGGTTGTTGGTCGCCGCTTTGACGACATGCATGTAATGCAATTGGCCAAGCATATTGAGCAATTCGCCGCCGTTGACAACCGTCCAACAAAAATAATGGGGAAATAAAAAATGGTGGCCAGAAGTGGAATCGAACCACTGACACAGGGATTTTCAGTCCCTTGCTCTACCAACTGAGCTATCTGGCCAACGTGAAACGAATAATAAAGTATCAAATGATAAAAAGCAAGGAAAAATAAAAATGTTTACGATAAAGGGCAAAACAACAGATTGGGAACTGGTTATCGGACTGGAAACGCATATAGAGGTTCTGTCCAACAGCAAACTGTTCAGTGGCGCGTCTGCGGACTATAACCCGACCATATTCCCCAATACCCAGGTATCAATGGTTGACGTCGCCATGCCGGGTATGTTGCCGGTATTAAATGAATATTGTGTTGAACAGGCAATAAAAATGGGATTGGGACTGAACGCGGAAATATCCCGTCGCAGTAAATTTGCCCGTAAACAATATTTTTACCCCGACCTGCCCCAGGGATATCAAATTTCCCAACCAGCCGAAGAACCACCAATCGTTGGACGTGGCTGGGTTGAAATTATGGGTGATGATGGCAATCCAAAAAAGATTTTAATTGAACGCGCACATTTGGAACAAGACGCAGGAAAACTAAAACACGATGTGCACCCAACGAAATCATTTGCAGACTATAACAGAACTGGGGTCGCGTTGCTGGAAATCGTAACGTTTCTGGATACAAAAAATCCAGAAAACAATTCATATATATCGTCCCCGGACGAAGCCGAACGCTATCTGCGCGAAATTCGTGAAATTGCGCGTGCCCTGGGCGTGTCCAAGGCAAATATGGAAGAAGGATCCATGCGTGCCGACGTTAATGTATCTGTGCGTCCCGTTGGCAGCAAAGAATTCCGCACTCGTACTGAAACAAAAAACATGGTGTCATTTAAATTTATTAAATCCGCCATTGAATACGAGGCCCGCCGTCAAATCGAAATATACGAAAACGGTGGCACCGTGTCCCAGGACACAATGCGTTATTCCCAGGCTGATGGCACAACATCCGTCATGCGCAGCAAAGAAGACGCACTGGATTACCGTTATTTCCCGGACCCAGACCTGCTGCCACTGGAAATCAGCGCTGAAACAATTGAACGAATTCGTGCCACCATGCCGGAACTGCCGGCGGCGACACGCGCGCGCTATGTGCATGATTTCGGGCTGTCTGAATATGATGCCGCGCGTTTAACTGAAACAACGGACATATCAAAATGGTTTGATGCTGCGGTTGGTAACAACCCAAAACGCGCGAAATCCATCGCGAATTGGATGATTTCTGAATTATTTGCGCACCCAGAAAATTGGGATACAAAAAACGCGCTGGATACATCTGAGCGCGGCACAGCGCGGATTATCACCCCATCTGATTTAGCTGAATTGGTCGATATGATTGCCGAAAACGCAATCAATGGAAAACAGGCCAAGGAAATATTTATCAAAATGCTGGACGGTGAAACTGGAACCCCACGCGAAATTGCCGAAAAATTCGGTATGCAGCAAATTACGGATACCGCCGCAATCGAATCGGTTGTGGACGATATAATCGCCAAAAATGCGCCCCAGGTTGAACAATATAAATCTGGAAAAACAGGATTGCTCGGATTCTTTGTTGGTGCGGTTATGAAATCAACCGGTGGCCAGGCAAATCCAGCCGTGGTAAATGAAATCCTGCGTAAAAAATTAGGTTAAATCAAAAAATGAAAAAATTTTTCATTCATACATTTGGCTGTCAAATGAATGTCTATGACGGGCAACGTATTGCGTCCATGCTGCGTGGCCGTGGATACACCCAAACAGACAATTACACCGATGCAGATATCATTATATTAAACACATGCGCTGTCCGTGCCAAGGCAACAGATAAAGTATTCAGCGCACTGGGGCGCATTCGCACAGAAAAAAAACCAGATGCACTGATGGGCATTGTCGGATGCGTGGCACGCGAATCGGGCGCAGATGCATTTCGCCGCGTACCAGAATTAAATTTCGTGCTGGGGCCACAAAGTTATCATAAATTACCGGAAATTTTGGAAAATCCAGATTCACGTCTGTTTAACATCGACCTGGGCGGATTGGAAAAATTCGATGAAATGCCACAAATGGATGCATCCCCCGCGGTTGCATATATCCCAATCCAAGAAGGTTGCAATCATTGCTGTACATACTGTATTGTGCCGTACACACGCGGTCGCGAAATATCGCGCCCATTTGACGATGTCATGCGCGATACCATCCACGCCGCCAACACTGGGGCAATTGAAATATGCTTCTTGGGTCAAAATGTAAATGGATATAAATACACGGACGAAAACGGCAAAATATACCGCTTGTCGGACTTAATTCGTGCCACCGCCAAACTGGACGCTATCAAAAGAATCCGTTTCACATCCAGCTATCCAACTGAAATGACAGATGACCTGATTGACATGTTCCGAACCGAAGCAAAATTGCTGCCTTTTTTAAACATGCCTATACAAAGCGGGTCGCCCAATGTATTGACAAAGATGAACCGTCCATACACACTGGATCTATATATAGATATAGTTGACAAATTAAAGTCTGCCCGAGACGATGTTCAGATATCCAGTGATTTTATTGTTGGGTTCCCTGGCGAAACCGATTCGGATTTTGAACAAACATTGGAAATCGCACGGCGCATAAAATATATCAATTCGTTTTCATTTAAATATTCGCCCCGCCCGCACACGGCAGCGGCACTGATGCCGAACCAGATTCCTGAAAAAATCAAATCGGCGCGTCTGTACGAACTGGACGCATTGTTAAATGAAATACAACGCGAATTTAATGAATCATGCATTGGACGTGAACTGGAATGCCTGTGCGATGGTACCGACAAAACGGGCAAATACACAATTTATCGCACACCATATATGCAAACCTGCATTGTGCATATTCCCACAGATACCGCACCACAAATCGCAAAAATAAAAATCACTGCCGCGAACAAGGCGTCATTACGTGGCACAGTGGTCAAATAAACTAAAACACAAAATTCGCACCGATTGATATTTTATACGCCAGCCCCAGATCATCATCGTAAACAACACCAACACCCACATCGCCACCGGCACTATCGGCATCAGAATAAATTCTGATTACACCCATTGCGTCAAATGTCCCGCGCGTATCACCTGCAACACGAACGCCATACCCATATTTAAGATCCGCGGTACCAACATCAATTTCAAAATCCGCCCCGATTCCGGTAAACAAATCTAAATCCGTATCCGATTCCAGATTAATATAGTCAATTCCAAAACGTGCAAACGGCAATAAATTTAGTTTACCATATGAAAATTTCACCCCAATATCCGAAACACCGTATCCAGAAAATCCATACGGATTATCTATAATTTCATCATCAACCAAAACCATATCAATATCAAAATCTGTAATTGAAACCCCGACCCCAGCACGCGCGAACACAATATCACCCTCATAACGTATACGAGCATTTCCGCCATACAGAACGCCACCGTAATCATTTATATCATCCACATAGTCAAATTCTGCAACATGTGCCGACAATGCCATATTCAAATTTTCTGAAACATCAAACGCGCCGCCAAAATTTATTCCCCACATTTTCATTTCATCAGTCGCGACAAACAACGGTTCAGCCACAAATCCATGCAGATTTTCAAACGCCAAATCATCCATTTCAAATCTATTAAAAACACGCACTGGCCGCATTAACAATCCAGGGTTCATACGCACGGCCCCAGCCATAATATCCCGCATTTCTGAAATTGATTCCGCCCCATCCAATGCCACGACCAGTTTATCCCCCGGATTCTTTGAACGCAGCGCATTTAAAAATTTGCCAGTCTTGTCATTATCAAATATTTTCAAGAAATCCGTTTCACGAATAATGTCTGCATACACATTACCGCCAACTATCTTGGTCTGTACGGCATACAGCGGATTCATATTATCTATATCCAGAAAGACTTTACCTGTACCATATGTATTTTCTAACAACGGCCGTCCCGATAAACCCGCGACCGAATCGGCATGAACGACAATTGTTCCAACCAATTTTATCCCTGGTGCCCCAGCACTTTTAAAATCACGCATTGTGCTATTATCCATATACAATCTGGAATTATTTAATTCTATATTGTCTGCCCCTGTGGCAACGGCCAACAACCCATTTAAAGAAATTGTATTTTCACCACCAACCACAACATCGAACCCCGATTCCAACCCCAGCGAATTAAGATCATCATTTGATTTAACAACCTGGATCACATGAACACCGTCCCCCAATGAAAAACTGGAATTCATTTCACCAGAATTTTGAATATACAATTGCACATTATTATGAATATCGAAATTTGTTTCCAGATATCCATTATTTACAACATCAACCCGAACCATGCCATCTGCGACCGTCATGTTTTCAATATCTATACGCACATTATCTTTTATTTCTATATTTTCTGTAATCTCGTACCGCGGACCCGCTAAATCAGAATAAAACACATACGCATTTGCATTATCAATGCACCCCAACCCACAACAAAGCACACAAATAAAAATATTGTTTAATATACGCATGCATTTCAGCATAGCACATAAGATTTTTTTCTTAAAGAAAAAACATAAAAAAATACCCAGATAACCTGGGTATTTTATTTCAGCATAAAATTATAATCCCATGCCCTTTTTCAGTGTTCCCCAACCGGCCTTGTATCCGCCATCGCGTTCCAAGTATATTTTCGCATTATTTAGCTGTTCTGCGGTCAGTCCACGAATGATGAACGATTCTTTTAACCGGCCACCCGCCTGTGCAGAACTTAACTGTGGCAAATTCACAGACATCGGTTCTTTATCACAGCACATGCTGTTATTATTACAGCTGCTGCATTGATGTATACGTACTGTATACGTCTTGCCCGGACGCAGATCTTTCAAATCAACTTCCATCTTTAATCCCGCATCTGTTTCAAAGAATTTAATTTCACCCATTCTGGATTCGCCACCATGGCTGCTGTGCGTATACATTCTGGCGTGAACGCGGCTAACATCAGAATCTTCATATGTCTGATAGAACACAACTGTTTCTGTTGGCTGTGGTTGCGGTTTTGGCTTTGGTTTGGCATTTTTCTGGCCACACCCTGTACAGCCCGACAACAGTACCACTGCCCCCAGTACTGACGATAATACTAACATTTTTTTGATTAAGTTTTTCATTCAGGTCTCCTTTTTTTACCTTGTGGTTACGTAAAACATTATATTATATATTTTTACAATTTTCGCTAGGTTTGAATCCCTAAAAAACACCGGATTTCATGCACATAGCGCGATTTTTCAACTGTGTAATTTTAAAAATGCCTTTAACATTGTTCGTGGCGAATATTGATGCTTGCTGACTGGGGTTAAATCTTTATCCACCCCCATCAAATAATAGACAGCACGTTGTGCGGCCCGCACAGAATATTCCATTGTAAACACAACATCATCTGGCACTTCGGCAAACTGACTGACAAACGCAAAATTTTCATACCCATTTGGAATAACATTTGGTCTATCGCCTGGGCGGCGCGGTTGAAACTGGGATGTAATATACGGCATTATAGACGTTCTGCAAATCACGCCACGCATCATATCTGATTGGTTTTGTCGCGGTATTTGCAAATGCCCCATCAATTCAGTCATAATTTCACGCCCAGTACATTTATACATTGGCTTTTTCACATAATCGCCGTCCACAAACATATTCAGCGAATACCCCCAAAAAATCTGTGTATCCATTGGCTGTTTTTTAAAGTGTGGCTGGCGTGCAACAACAATAGACAGACGCCATGCAGAATCTTTAAACGTCATCAACGCCCCACCACCTGGATAATTGTGGCTGAAACGTTGAATATAATCCAACAACCTGGGGTTTTTATTTATCGTTGTGGTAAAAGACATCCACATACTTTCATCGACCCGGCCACAAAACACGTCTGGATCGCCAAATTCTGGCCGGCCATCTGCAATTTTTCGCCACAATTCAAACGATGGTGCGGTATCATCTTTGATATACCGCGCCACAGTATCTGTACCGGCTTCGTTTGAATTGTCTGTCATACACCCATTTGTAAACAAAACAATATCTGCTGGTGCGACTGCAACAGAACGCTTTTTTCCATCACGCATATATACAATTTTATCTGCGACAGACGTACCATCACGAACCTGTGAAAAGTTTATATCAACAACGCGCGCCCCCAAAAGAATTTTTACACCATGCGCGCGCAGCCACGCAACGATTGGCTTTACAATTGAATCGTGTTGATTATATGCTGTACGTGCAACCCCGGCCAACGTATGTATACGCGGGAATTCATGCATAAACCTGATCATATACCTGCGCAGTTCCGCAGCACTAGACCATGGCTGGAACGCAAACGTAGTCTGCCACATTAACCAAAAATTAGTTTTAAAGAAATGCTTGCCAAACACCTGGTCTATCCGTTTTGCCCCCAAAGACTTTTCTGTTTCCATCAACACTAATTTTTCCATATCCATTCTGTCTTCGGCCGAAAAGCCCATTTTTCTAACATCCACACGACGCCCATTTTTATCAACCAGTCGCGCATTAGAATACGTTTTAAATTCTTCGTTATAATTCAAGAATTCATCTTCTAAACTAAACTTGTCAAATTCCAAAGACGGGATTTCCGTCATTATATCCTGCAAACATTCATACGTTGGTATATTCAGCATTCGCCCGCCCCGAATCATAAATCCCGAACTGGCGTTTCCTGCACCATCCAAACTGCCCCCATCTGAATCCAACGCTTCCATGATTTGAATATTTTTGCCTGGGACTTTTGCATCACGTATTAAATAAACCGCCGCCGCCAATGATCCAATCCCCGAACCAATCATATAAACATTTGTATCTGTGGCCCGCCGTTTAATTTTGCTTTTTCCAATTTTCGTCATAGTTTCCCCCCTTGTTTTTACGAATAAAATAATACCAATTTATACGCATAAATTGCATAGGACGAAAAACTTAAAAAATCCCGGAATTCATGCACATAGCGCAAAAAAATATCGCCACCCAAAACGGTGGCGACATTTGACGCAATCGGTGTAATCAGAACATAAATCTGATACCAATATCCCCGCCAAAGTTATGCAGGCCGGATTGAATATCAACATAGTTATAACGTGCCGCAATATCAACTGCGAAACGTTCCATATCAAATGTCACACCCAATGTCCCCATTGCCGAGAACCGAGTTTTACTTTCGCTGTGATCACCCAATACTGGCACTTCGCGTTTAACATCTGCAAAGGCGACACCAGCGCCCAGTCCAACGAATGGACGAACTACGTGATAACCGCCGAATTCCCAATATGTATTCCACAACAAAGTCTGCAATTTCGTATCAACCTTGACATCACCACCGGCGACACCAAAATCTGCGCTATCTTTGGCCTTGCTGTATATAGACCATTCGATTTCACTGCGCACTGTATCACAAACCTCTAACCCCAGCGCGGCCCGTCCTTGGAACACCATATCGGATATAGATTCTTTGTGGTCATTGTAATTATAATTCAGATTGGTATAGCTGGCACCGCCACGCAAACCGATATATGGATCCAATCCGAATAATTGCCAGCTGCTGCCGCTGCCGTAATTTCCTGCAAATGCCGGCCCAGCAATCAGCACCGCCAGTGTTGATATAGCTATTTTTTTCATTTTCTCTCCTTTTTTTGTTATACTAAAACTTTCATGTCAACAATGTTATTCTATCAAAGCAAATGCAAAGTTTACATAGGTATGGATACCTGTTGAAAAAACCGTTTAATTTAACTGGCGGCATAAAAATCTTGCATTTATACAAAAAGGTTATATAATCAGGTCCGTTTAACGGACCCGGGTGCGTAGCTCAGTTGGTAGAGCAACTGACTCTTAATCAGTGGGTCCAGGGTTCGAGTCCCTGCGCGCCCACCATAGATAAACCGCATTTGCGGTTTTTTTTTATAGCGCAGGGACGAGAACCCCAGGGCACAAAATTTAACAAAACACGAAATTTAATTATTTTAAATATGACGATGGGTTATACGCCTTGGTTCCCTTGCGAATTTCAAAATGCAATTGTGGCGTATCCACTTTACCTGTGGCCCCGACTGTACCGATTTTCTGTCCCACAGAAACCTTGGCCCCGCGCCGCACAACCATCGAACCCATATGTGCATAAACCGTCATCCATCCACCAGAATGCTGGATAATTATTAAATTTCCCATCCCTTTGACTTCATTACCAGCATATGCAACAACGCCATTTTCTGCAGCCTTGACTGCTGTACCTTGGGCGGCGGCGATATTTATACCGTCATTAAACAGCCCATCCGATTTTGAACCATAGTGCGACAATATTTTTCCCTGGACTGGCCATGAAAATTTTGACGAAGACCGTGCGCTGATTGTCGGCAATTTCTTTGTCGGATCTGATGATATTTTTGTTTTGACCGGCGCCGTGGTGGCATCACCCTTTGCCGTCGCTGGTGCGTTCCCCGTGGCCATTTTTACTGGCGCCCCAGATAAATCAGGCACCTTTAACGTCTGGCCAACCGATAAAGTAAACGGCGCGGATAAATTA
>JADINC010000024.1 GCA_017694255.1 Candidatus Enterousia avistercoris
GTATACGAACTGTACAAAAGGTTAGATTTCTAACCTTTTCTTTTTAAAAGTTCGTAAATGTGTAAAATGGTGGCGATTTTTGATAGCCGACTTACGAACTCATAAAATGCTTGAAAATCCAACAAAAAACCGACCCAAAAGGTCGGTTTGAATTTTTGGCAGCCCCAACCAGATTGTAAATTCCCGCCGCGCTGGCGCGCGCGGCGGGCCCCTTTCGGCTCGTAAGGCTTAACCGCGCCAGGCGCGCTTTCGCCAACTTCGCACACGTACTGTACCAGTTCAAATCTGGGGGACAGACATCAAAATAAAAAACGACCCATTCGGGTCGTTATTTATTTTGGCAGCCCAAATTAAAAATAATGCGAACACAATAATTCAGGAAATTATCAATATTGCGGAAATGCTGACCGATGCCGACATTGCCATATACAGAATGCCAGATGATGATTTTGTGCAACTACCCAGAATTCTCGAAAACAATATCCAGAGCAAGATATAAACATAATATAAATATATAAAGTATCTTTGATAAAAATTCATGACAACCTTGGTGCGTTTTTTGCGCTGGGACCCACAGAAAAAGCATTCTTTTTCTTGGTCCCTGTTTCTAATTTCATGCACATGGGGGGGGTATGGGGGATATGTACAGGGATTGATATACAGATTTATTGGTGTGGTTATTATATGAAACTACATGTGCAGGGATGGGTGTGGTATATTATATATGACAGTCGCATTGTCGTGGCCGACGTCAAACGAAATCGATTTTATGCTGTGTATATACCACAAAACAATAAAATCGCATTGTCGGCCATTTGTCGCATTGTCAGAAGCCGATGAAGAAAGACAACGAAATACTTTCTATGGCATCAATCGTGTCTTGTACCGGATTCATATTCTTAATTTCTCCACGATATAACCAAATATAATTCGGGTCGTTATGTTCTCTGGAATCAGTACCAATATATGCGGGCGACATTTCAAATTCATACGGCAAAGATATTTTTTTGCCACTTGTTAAATATTGAAACCGAATACCGTATAATTTGCCTATATTCCATTGAATTCCGGCACCAAACCGAAAAACGGTTGATTTTAATGTAGAAGGCGGTACAGGCATATACTTATCTGGATTGACTGATGAACCCTCAAGAAAACCGATTGCGCCAATACCATAAAGGTAAAACCTTTCCCACGCAATTACACCAAAATTCAAATAAAAAGGTTCACGATACTCCCAGTCTATTAGTTGTTTTTCTGGAATAATGGTCGGATTTTCTGAAAAATACCCCCAAAAAGTATCATTATAGCCACCAGTGGAGTTATGTTGATAGAAAGTTTCATATTGGCAGTTCTGCCCATCTGGACAGTTCGTATTCGTTGGCAATGGATTAAATTGATATTTATAATAATCATAATTCAACCCAGTTGGCTCTATGTCCAGGTCTGCCCATTGCAAACCAAGCCCGCCACGAATTCCGAAAGTATTATTAAGACGCAATCTGGCCCCAAGTTCAAACCCCGCATTTATTCCAAATTTATTATTTGAATATGTGCCGCCTGCAAAAATTAAACCCGCTAACCCAATGCGGCCTTGTGCCCAATTACTGTTATCTTGGGAAAAACTACGAGTTTGAGATGGATAATATGTAATGTCGCCACCCGTCAATGTTATGGTCTCGTGTATATCAACAAAGTCTTTCTTGGAAAGCGTGACATTATGTTCCACATCTGGAGCAAGTTCTGCGCTGGCATTATCAATTATTTCATTACCATTAACATATATTTCAACCCCAGGATTTCGTGCTTTGAAAGCAGAAAAATCTATCTTTCCCGGCAATTTAGACATGGATATCGTGTATTCATCATCTGATTCATATGAAAATGTACGCGTTTGGGTGACTTGTGCTGCCTCGGCATTGGTGGCGGTTATGCTTTGCTCTATGCCCAATGGCGCGTTAAATTTAATTGGCTCTTTACCATAATCAACACCATTAACCGCGATATTTGAATCGCCCAAACTGGTACGCACCGTGATTGTCTTGGTGCCGCGTTTTAATGTTTTGGTTATTCGGCCAGATGTTGGCACGATTAATTGTTCCGTTATGGGTTCATAGTTTTCTTTTGTGATTTCCAATGTATATTTGCCATTGCATACATTGCCAAATTTTATTGGTGCCGAGCCCTGATACCTGCCATTGTCTATGGTCACATATGCCCCAGCAGGCACAGTCACAATTTCTACGGGCGTTCCACGGCATTGTGTATCGCCGACAACTTCTGTAAATCTTAAAGATGCCTGCAATTCATCGGATGACATACTTTGCAGACGTTGTTTTTCAGCATTTATTTCTGATTTTAAGTATCTGTATTGAACGCAACCTGTCCAACCATCTGTTGTTTCTTCAACATCGCTGCGCTGCCGTTCCAGCCCCTTTAATGTTATCATACCGATGGCGCGTTCATACGAACGGGTGGTGCCAGACGCACCGATTTCATCCGAATAAAACTCTGATTGAACATCCAGTTTTGTACCAAACAGACGCCCAATTTGTGCGTCTATATCTTGTTCTGCCTTGTTGGCGGCATCGCTTGCGCTGGTTTCAGAATACGATTTGGCCACAAAATATTTATACTTTGCATCGTCAGGTGGGGTGACCGTGGCCCAATCACAATCCCCCGCATTGGCGGCACTGATACCGCCAATGCATAACACGATATATAACAACTTTTTCATGATTATTCTGCCGTGCTGGTGGTGTGGGACATAGTAAATTCATTAACAGTATCCGTCACGCGTTTATTAAATTCCGCGGACAGACCTTTGTTCCCGTTCAAGAAATCGTTCATCTGTTTTTTGAAATCAGATTCTTTGATTTTCATGCGAACATAAAAACGATATTCCATTTCTTTATCCCCATCAGCATTTGTCACCAATACTTTTTCCCAATAACGGTTGGCGGGGGTTAAACCAGAAAATGCGATTTCACTTTTTTCAATGGATAAAAATTCTGTGCGATATTGGTCGCCTTCAATACCTTCTTGGGCATCAACAAAATTTGTTTTTATTTCCGTTTTTATCGCATTGGACAAGTCTGTTTTTGCCTGGTTTTCGGCAATTCTGTATCCTTGGGCAATGTTGGCACGGTCGCTGCGCACAGTTGTCATACTGGTCACGAACATATCACCATTTTTTACTTCTATGGGATCATCGTCCTTGACCCACGACGGGCGTGATGATAATTCATCGCTGCGCGCAATTACTTCATCGCGCATACCCGATGCACATGCGCCCAATCCCGCTAACATAGCCAGCATTAAAAAGATTTTTTTCATTGTTTTAACTCCCTTGTTTGTTCAAACAAAAAACCACCTGACAAAGCGGGTGGTTGGAGGTTCAGAACTATAATACTCGGAAAATAGCGGGCTTATTCAATATATTCACCGCCCTCCAACCATGATGATTGGAGGCTTTTTTTGTCCCCACGGACACCGAGTATAAATGGGTTCTGACGCCCAACACGGCAACCGCCATGTCAAATTTACTTTATCACGGACAAAAATCCCGCGCAAGGTATTTATAAAAACAAATACCAAACCTTTTTACCGGTGTTAAACAGCGTTTTTTATTGGTTTTCTGCGAAACAGAAAATGTTTTGTATTAGTACTTGACGAATCGAAATTTTTGACCTATATTAAAAATCGCCAAACCCAAGGTCAGCAAGGGTTTGTGGGATTTTTACGATTCAGTTTTTGAGTGTTTGAAATTGATTCGGGTACGATTCATAAATGGTGCAAACAGATATGAAAAGTGCTGATAGAATTTTTGAGTGAATATAAAGAATTCTATAAGGGGGATTCTACACTTTTTGCATATGTTAATGATTCGTGTGAAAGATTCGGTTAAATGATAGATTTTATGACTGCCGCTGATGGCGGTATTTTTTTGTTCAAAATATTATGATTCCCAAAAAATTGATAAGAAAAGACAAGATGTTATGAGGCCTGTGTGCGGAGAATGCCCGCACGGGCCTTTTTTTATGTCTGCCGTTTTGTGAGTGAAATTGTGATTTGACTCACGATTCAGCAGAGAGCAATAATCCGGACAAACAATGATGTGTGTTCGGCAAGTGTTGCAAATATTGCAAAACAACAAAGGAGCATATCATGCAATATATTAAAACTGAACTTATCAGTTCTCAAACGCATGCCACTTTTGACGCATTCGCAGAAAAAGTCATGAACCACCAATTGGTTGAACTGTTGAATCCTGCACCAGGCTTGGATTTTGATGATTTAACCACGCGGGTCTTGAACGATTGGCGCGAACAGGGATTGATTACCGCGCCAACAGGTGGGCAATACAACACACTGGACGTGGCGCGAGCTTGTATGGGCTTTGTGCTTAAACACCGTGGTTTTAGTTTGGTGGTTATAAAAAGTGTGTTAAAGGCAATGGATGCGCCAATGTATCATGACATCAGCATGTTGCAATTTGTGGTATTGGCGTGCCGCGGTGGAAATTTACCAACTGCAGAAATGCCATTGCTGGTTATTGATGGCGACAATCGTATTGGTGTGTGCTTGGCACGGGATTTGCCGGCTATTGTTGGAGATGACGATGCGCGTACATATTCGCACACTGTTTTGAACATGGGCCGCATCCTGAATGACGAAATGGTGCCTAAAAAGGTTATTCATTTCGGGGTCGAGGATTTCTTGGAGCTGCCACACAAAATCGCACGGCGGTTATGCCAGTCTGGCGTCAAAAAAGTGAATATTGAACCTTTGAAAAACCGAATTTACACAGAAACCAATGGAGGTGCAGACCCATTGTTCGGGGAACGGGTTATCAAATACCAAAACGGTCGCATTGTATCCGAAGTGGTTAAAGAAACGGAGGTGTTGCGTGATTAAAAACAGAAAAATAAACCTGCTGGCGATGGTGACTGAATTTATCAGAACCATTGTTGGCACAATTAACAAACCTTGTTCATGTGACTGGATAAGCCAGAGCAGAACCCAACGCAATGGGGCAATGCAATGGCAACTCTATCAATTGAGCAAGTGCGCAAGATGCTAAAAAACAACGAACTGTCCGACCAGCAAATAATGGAAATGTTGGCCTTGATGGAGGAGTTCGCACAGATGTTGTTAGCATAATTAACAAACTGGGGCGGTGAAACGCCCCAACAATTCAAAAGGAAAATAAAATGACAAGTTGTAAAAACAAACCGATTGAAACGCTGTGTTTATGTCGCGTTTCATCAGACAAGCAGGCAAAAAATGAAACCATTACTTCGCAGAAACAGGCATGTTTGAACTATGCAAAACACAACGGTTTTATGATAGACAAATTCTTTGATGAAGACGGTGTGTCAGGATGGGGAACAAGTCGTCCAGGCCTGGATGCAATGGTGGAATATATCAAAGAAGAACAACTGTACAAGCGCATTCGCATTTTGTGTTATGACATGTCTCGATTGGCGCGCAATTTAACTGTTTATGCCAAATTTGAACAAGTTGTTATTAAATACGATTTGGAATTGCAAACAGTGGTGGGCGGAAAGTCAGAAAACAACGCCATGGGACGTTTTATGCGTGGTTTTGATGTGCTGCGCGCACAGATGTTTAGTGACGAGTTATCTGAAAAAACAACAAGCAGCATGCGCGCATTATGCACATTGGGGTTTTATCCATTAAATCCACCATTGGGGCTGAAACGCATAAAGAACGGGAACAATCGTACAATTCTAGTGCGTGACGAGCCAAAAGCCAGTGTTATTTACGATGCGTTTGCTAAATACGCATCTGGCGAACTGGGGACCAAACATGATGTCACGGAATTTTTGCGTGCATCTGGTGCCTTTCAAGATGTTAAGTTAAATGACACAAAAGTCGCCAATATGTTAAAGAACGAGGTTTATACAGGTATCTTTGCATATGACCATTGGGGCATTGAACGCCAAGAATGGCAAATGGATAAAATTATACCAGTCGAGTTATTTCGGGTGGTTCAACAAAGAATTGCACGTCATGTCAAGGCGCCTTATAAATCTGATATTGCCAACGATTTTCCACTGCGCAATGAAATATATTGTCAATGCTGTGGGCGACCACTGACAGGGTATTTTGCAACAAACAGAAAGGGCATTAAATATCCATATTACAGATGCTTTAACCGGAAATGTCCAGAATACAAAAAGTCCATTTGCAGTCATGATGTGCATCAGGCGTTTGAAGATACTCTGCGCGCAATAAATATGCCCGATTGTATTGTCGATGTGTTTATAAAAGTTCTTAAACATGTGTGCGCCAATATGGACAAAGAAAGCAAAGGTTTGCGTTTGCGCTGGCAACGGGAGCTGAAAGAATTAAACGAAAACATCGAACAATTGATAAAACTTGCTGGCAATGCAAATGCCAGGGGGGATACCAGTATGTGTGAAATATACGAAAAACAATTGCATAATTTGGTGGCACAGAAACAAGACCTGGAACATAGAATAGAGACATATCAGCCACTTGCGACCACAGACAGATTTCGAACCGCCATGGCACGGGGACGTGATTTTTTCAAGAACCCAATAAAACTGTGGCACGCAGGAAATTTATCGCAACGAAAACGGCTCGTTCGGTTGGTTTTTACGGGCAAACCAGCTTTTAGTCGTGAAAACGGATTTCGAACCGCCGCAATGCCGCAGATTTTCAACAAAAACACCGCCCAAACGGACG
>JADINC010000025.1 GCA_017694255.1 Candidatus Enterousia avistercoris
CAACATTCATCCCCCCATTTGCCGAAGATAAACCACCGTTTTTTTTCGGCATAAATGGAAGGAAGAAAATCGCGGAAATCTGGGGATTTTTATAAATAAAGAATGCCGAATCTAAACGGTGGTTTATTTTCGGCATGAATTTTATTAAATTTTATGCGGATTCCCGCACCATTGCAAGGGAAAAATTTGTATTCAAAGTTCAGAGTGCAAAGTGCAAATATTGTGTCGCTGCGCGACGGCATTAATATTTACTGGATTGCTTCGCTACGCTCGCAATGACAAAAAGGATGTAGTTCATATTACCTGGATCCCGGTGTCAAGCACCGGGATGACACACTTTTCTTTTTTTCTAAAAACAATTACAAAATAAAAAACTTAAGAACTTGTCATCCTGGGGCTTGACCACGAGCCCCAGGTCATGAAAGTCCTGTGCGCCAGCACAGACAACCTTTTGTCATTGCGAGGGAGCATCGCGACCGTGGCAATCCAGTGAATAATAAAGTCGCGCGCATGCGCGCGACTCTATTTACCTGGGTCCCGTGGTCAAGCCACGGGATGACAAGAAAAGAGAACCATGTAGTACGGGGCCCGGGCCGCGGGATGACAAGAAAGAAGAACTGTGTAGTGCGGGCCACGGGTCCATAGGACTTGTCGCGCAGCTACACGCATTACAATTCTGCCCAGGTGCATACAACAAACGCATGCTCCGTATCGCCCGTACGAATACGGTGCCGACTGATCAGGCCATCAATTGCAACATCAACTTCTATCTGGGGGGTGTCGGGGTTGATTTCTTTTTTAAAATTCAGCTCTATCCGTTTTAACTTATGCTGGTTTCGATATTGATAGCCAACGCTTTCTGTGGCCCATACCGCATAGACCGCATTATTTATATGCTGGTTCACATCAATATCATCAAAACGGCATTTCATAATATGCGTCTTGGCTGGTTCAAATTCTGGGAATTTTACAAATGGCGCGTCCCAGGCGCGTTCTGGGATTATTTCCCAATGTGGTAAATTGTCGTCCAGAACCAGTGGCCGACGACGCGCCATGTCAATCAAAACCCATTGCGATGTTGCACGCACCAGTAATCGACCATCCGCACCACGTATCTGGAAATCACGCGTCGCACGCAAAGTGTCATGTGCCGATGGCCATGTGATGAATGATAATTCTTCGCCTTCGCGGGGGTCTTCGATAATATCGACCAGGTAATGCGTTACAACCCACGCCATATTATGCGCCAGCAAATATGTACGCCCGCACCCCAAACGTTCCGCATGCGTATCAGCCACACCCTGGAGTTCATTCATCAATATCAATGGACGAACATAGCCATAACGATCACACTGATATGCCTGGAGCACACGTTTTTCAATCAATTTTTCTGTCAATTTATTCACCTTTGGCCTGGGGCGCGGCAACAACAAAATCAACCGAATTACCCAACACAATTTCATTCGCACGCGCGGCTGATTTTATAACACCATGCAATGCCATTGGCGTCGCAGACGGAATTGTTAATGTTTCCAACTTTGCACCATTGCCAACCTTGCGTTCAGTGCGCAAACCACGCACAGTATGCAGTATGTCCAGCGCAATCTGCATTTCAGACACGTCGGTATCGCGCGCCGCGTCAACAGATGGATACGCCGTTAAATGCAATGTTTGGCCACTTTCGTATGGCTGGTATATTTTTTGCCATAACTCTTCTGTTTGGAATGGTATAAATGGCGCGTACATGCCGATTACCGCACGCAGCACTTCGTACAACGTCCATTGCGCAGATAATTTCGATTCCACACTGTATTTTTCTGGGGACCAGAATCTGTCCTTGATAAATTCCAGATACTGGTCGCAAAAGATTTCATAGAAAAATGTATCTATTGCCGCGCGCGAATTATAATTGTCGTACCGGTCCAGATATTTGCGCACGTCCGCAATCGATTTGTTCAATTCAGACAGCACCCACCGATCTTCGATAAAGCGATTTTCAATCGCAACAGGCGCAGCCGTGGTCGGTTCAAAATCAGACAAGTTCATCAAAACATATTTCGACGCATTCCATAACTTGGTCAATAATTTAGAACCGCGTTTAACCTCGTCATCACTGTATCTGATATCCGTACCAATTGGCGCCGTTGCCACCCAATAACGCAATGCGTCTGCGCCAAATTTTTCAACCGTGGTTAATGGGTCGGTACCGTTGCCCTTGGTCTTGGACATTTTCTGGCCGCGCGCATCACGAACCAGTCCGTGGAAATTCACCGTTCTGAACGGCACATCACCCATCACGTACATGCCCATCATTATCATACGCGCAACCCAGAAAAAGATTATATCCACACCAGTGTACAATAAATCTGTGGGATAATATTTTTTCAGTTCTGGTGTATCATCAGGCCAGCCCAATGTAGAAAATGGCCACAGCGCAGACGAAAACCACGTGTCCAGCACATCGTTATCGCGGGTTAATTCTTTGCCACCAGACTGTTTGATGGCGTCTGCTTCGCTCTCGGCGACATAGATGTTACCGTCCGCATCATACCATGCCGGTATCCGATGGCCCCACCACAACTGGCGCGAAATTGGCCATGGACGAATGTTCTTCATCCACGACATAAACAGATTATACCGATGTTCCGGCATAAATTTTATATCGCCATTTTCAACAACGCGTATTGCCGCGGTCGCCAATTTTTCGGCATCAACAAACCACTGGTCTGTTAAATATGGTTCAACCACAACGCCACCACGTTCAGAATATGGGGTCGGTATCATTTTATCTTCGATTTTAACCAACAGACCGGCCGCTTCAATATCTGCGACAATCTGTGCACGGGCGGCAAATCTGTCCATGCCGCGATACTTTTCTGGAACCACAGGATTATCGTTCAATTTGGCATCTGGGGTCAAAATACAAACCGGGGTTAAATTATGACGCACCCCCACGTCCCAGTCATCAAAGTCATGCGCCGGTGTAATTTTCACCGCACCGGTACCCTTGTCTGGATCAGCGTGGGCGTCCGCAATAATTGGTATTTCAATATTCGTCAGTGGTATAATCGCTGTGCGGCCGATTAAATGTTTCAATCGTTCGTTTTCTGGATGCACCGCGATTGCCTGGTCACCGAACAGCGTTTCTGGCCGGGTTGTTGCAATCTCAACAACCCCGCCGCCAACCAGTGGATAATTAAAGTAATAAAATTTACCCTTTTCTTCGCGGGTTTCAACCTCTAAATCAGAAACAGATGTCTGTTGTTTTGGACACCAATTGACCAGGCGCTTGGCCCGATAAATCAGACCATCATTATACATTTTTACAAATAATTTAACAACCGCGCGCGACAGCCCATCATCCATTGTAAAGCGTTCGCGATGCCACACCGGGGTCACACCCAATATATGCAATTGATTAATAATTTGACCGCCCTTGTCTGCCTTCCACGCCCAGGCGGTTTTTAATAATTCTTCTTTGGACAAAGAACGCGGATTTATGCCGCGTTTTGACAAATCGCGTTCAACCAATAACTGGGTTGCAATAGACGCGTGATCGGTTCCTGGTTGCCATAATACATCATAGCCACACATGCGTTTATACCGACAAATAATGTCTGTCAAAACATTGTCCAGTGCATGCCCCATATGCAAATTACCCGTAACATTTGGTGGCGGCATCATTACGCAAAATGGCGCCTTGTCAGATTTAACATCATTGTTCCAAAAATTGTTAGAATCCCAGAATTCCTGGATTCTGGATTCCATTTCACGCGTGTTTATATTTTTGCCCAGTTCTGACTTCATAACTTTACCCTCAAATAAAAATACATATTGGGAAAATCCTAGCATATTAAAATAAAAATTCAAGCACACATATATATAATGGCTAAAAAATATTGACAAAATGATATTACGTATTACACTGTTGTTTAACAATCACAGACAAAGAAGCAGGAAAACATGACAGACGAACTGTTTAAAGATTTAAATTTATTAATTAAACAAAATTGCATATCGGTGCAAAATTCACCAACAGAAACATCGTATATGATACCATATGAAAACGCGATGTTCTATCTGGATTGCCAGTTTTCGCACACCACCGATACAAATCTGTATGCCCAATACGAATTATACTTTGAAGAATTTTTATTCGATTCTGAAAAATATCCGTTGCTGGGGGCAAAAAACAAAATTAATAATGACGCGAAAAAATTACATTATTTGGCGCGGCAATGTTCTTTGAAAATTATCAAACAAGAACAAGAAGCCCAGAAAATCGGAATGCTGAAAAACCTGGGGCGGGTCAGACAATAACATCATCAGATTTCATGTACAACACGGCCAAATACCACGCCGTATACCGCCGTCGCACCAGCACGCGTCAACACACGATGCAATTCTGAAAACGTTGCGCCCGTGGTCATAACATCATCAACCAACAAAATCCGACGCCCACGAATGTTGTCTGGGGCAACGACAGAAAACACACCACGAACATTTTCGGCGCGTTGCGCCGCATTTTTATGTCCCATGTTTGGACGATATTTTCGACGAACACTGTCTATATCCATCGGGACGCCAAAGGCACGCGCAATTGGGCGCGCTAATAAAGTTGCCTGGTTATAACCACGATGAAACAAACGACGCCACGCCAATGGAACAGGCATAACAATATCTGGCGAAATATTTGTATCGCGCAGTGCCCATATCATTGCACGCGACATGAAATTTGCATTCAATGTGCGACCGGCATGTTTAAACGGCAAAATCGCACTGCGCGACGCTTCATCATATACACATGCCGCACGAATTAAATCCAGTGCACATCCGCCACTGGCACAAACTGGGCACATTGGCACCGGCCCTAAATCTAAATTTGCCGGGAACGGATATCCGCACCGTACACAACACGGATGACCAATCCAGTTAAATTCTGACCAACAATTGCCACATAATTCACCATGCATCGAAACCGGCATCGCACACAATGGACATGACGCCGGAAATACAAAATCTGTGGAATGATGTATAACAGAATTTAATAAACCAGAAATACTATGAATAACATGCATTACCAAGACATACTTCTGTACGTTTTTTTATTAACCGTATCACCAAATATATCACGTTGTTGGCGTGTTAATGTTTCATACTGATCCAATGATATCATGCGCAACACCAGACCTTCTTGGTCGCGCTGGGATAATACGGGCAATATACGCTGTTCTGTGATGCCGTTATCACGTAATACCTGTTCTACAATAGCCAGGCGACGCGCCGCCAATTTGCGATCATCCGCATTTTTTGTCGCGCTTTGCGGGATAGACACCTGGACCGCGCGCGTTGGATTTTGCAACACAACCGACGCATAGGACGCCAATGTTTCATAATTTGCACGCGATAATGCAGAATCACCATTGCGGAAATTTATCTTTATTTCCAGTGTACGTATATTTCCTGTTTCAGATAAATCACGCGCCGATGTAAAGCCCGCCGCATTAGCAGTCATATCACTGGCCACATCAAACCGGTCATCAATCTGGAACGTCGAAAGATGTTTGTTTTCTGATAAAAATGTTTTTCTGAATGCACGACGCAGTTCACTGGGGCTCATACTGGTCATATCATCACGAACAGATGCAATACGTGGGGATTCAGAACGCTGGACCGCGCGGACGACGACATCGTCATCCATTGGGACAACCATACGCGATAAATTTATACCAGACGATGCGTCAACATCAGTATCATTTCTGGCAATATTTTTTAATTCTGGCGCTGCCGCAACCGGCGCAGACGGCCGTGCAACAACACTGCGCGCGACAACCCGACGTGTATCCGATGCGCGTGGTGATGCGTCAATATTTGCGCGCGCCGTATCGGCACGACGCTGGGCATCATTCATACGGGCAATTTGTTCATCCAGTTCAGACATGGATTTAACATCATTATTTGCCACAGTTGCCACACGCGGCGTCGCGGCCGTGGTACGTGGCGCGTCAAACAAACTTTCTTCTGGTAATTTGGCATCTGAACGTATCACAGAAAATTCAGATGGTTCCGGCAAACGCAACGGAACGTCCGCAGTAATATTACCCGCACGTGCCCATAAATCCGAACTGGGGCGATTGGGTACCAACACATCCGCCGACGCAACAATCTGTTCACCATGATCAACCGACGCACGCGACACAGGGGCCGTTGCGACACGGTTGGCAATAGTATCACCATCCCCATATGCAACAGGTTTGGCCACATCAGAACGCTTTGCCCCGGCATCAGACATCATCGTCCCAGATGACGCATTTTTTGGTTTTACCGGCGCAACAATTGGTTCACCAAATGCCGCACGGGCAGATATACCGCCCGCAGACAGATTTACAACCGGCAACCGCGCGTCCGCCAATGCCGGAAAAACAACAAATACCGTGAATACAGATATTGCAATCCGACGCATGTTTCCTTTCCTTCCTGGTATCATCATAGAACAAATGACGAATCGCACGCAAGCGGAAAAATGCATAACATATTATTTTGTTATTTCATCACAAATAATTTGCACCGCATTATTTGGAACCAATGACTTTTTTGCCATCTTTTCCAGACGTAATGGGTTATCAAATAATTCGGACAATGTTGCCGCCAACCAACGTGGTGTGAATTTTTCTTGGGGCACGGCGAACCCGCCACCCAGTCGGGCAAAACTGGCGGCGTTAGCCGCCTGGTCTGGGTTAATATTTAACGGCACCAATATCGCCGGACGTCCAATTGTTTCCAGTTCTATAACTGTGCTGGCACCACTGCGCCCGATTACTAAATCAGAATTTACAATTGTATCGGCCATATCATGAATAAACGACAAAACATTCGCACGAATCTTATTATCTGCATAAAACTTTTGCAGACGCGCAACATTTTCTGGACGTGTTTGATGTGTTATAAATATCTTTTTATTTTTCATCTGTAATACTGCCGCCGGGACAACATCGTCTAAAATCTGGGCCCCCAGCGATCCGCCGGTTATCAACACCCGCCCAGCGTTTGGTAATGGCGCACCCGCCGCAGATAAAAATTCATGCCGTACCGGCAATCCAGTATAAACAACACGCGCAGCTGAATTTTTCGGAATGCCGTCAACGTTTGGAAAACTGGTCATCAATGTTTTAACCCAGCGCATTGTAAAGCGATTTGCACGACCAATGGCTGCGTTCTGTTCATGCAAATATGTCGGGATATGCCATATATGCGCCGCAAATACAGGCGCCACAGATGCATACCCACCGAACGCAACCACACAATCTGGACGCGAAAAGACAAATCGCAGAGTTAGCCACATGGCGGATATCGCAATCTTGGACAATGCGAACAATTGATGCATACGACTTTTTGCACCAACCCCCGACGCCCATACACTGATAATGCGCACACCACGTGGCGCACCATCTGCAACCATTTTTCGAACCCGCCCATCGCGCGATATTACAACATGATGACCGCGCGCGACCAATTCAGACGCCACACTTAGTGCCGGGAAAACATGCCCCCCCGTTCCACCAGTCGCAATCCAGATTTTCATAGAAAATTCCCCTTGGTTATGATACAATGATAATTAATTATAAAGTATATCACTGTAATCAAATATTGCAACACAGGAGTCTTGTTATGCAAAATACATATATTAACCCCAAAATAATGCTGAAACAATTGACGGGTAATTCAAAAAATTATCAAAAATTTATAAAAATCTTGCCACATGATGGATTTTGCACATTAAATAAAGATGACTTTAAAGTCATGATGAAAATTATTCGTGACGAGCCAGATAAAAAATTGCGCAAAATATATTTTTCACTGGTATTAGATAAACTGTTTGCCGCTGGATGGGGATGGTATGGTCGTTTAGGACAAAGTTTGTCTGCAATGCGCGATATAAAATATGCGTATCAATTGCCAGAAAAAACGCGCGCGGACGCATTGGCTGTTTTACGATTGATAAAAAGCATGCATCTGGAATTACGATACAGCCCCAGTTATATGGGAATAATAAATCACTATATCCGCGATTTTGGTGGCAATACAATGGAACAACCACAGATAAAAAAAGAAAAATTCGAAATTGTCACGAAAAAATTACAGATGGGTGAAAAACTGCCACGAAAAATAAAAAAGCAAGTTAAACAACAATTACAAAAACAAAGATAAAAAAATCGGGCATTGCCCGATTTTTTATTTCCATTTATCTTCACGCACAATCGCCAGCACCATTCCAAACAGCAAACAAAAGCCAACAAACGAACTGCCCCCGTATGAAATAAACGGCAGTGTCATGCCCTTTGGCGCGAACAAGTGCAATGTTGACATCAGATTAATACAAACCTGGGTTCCAAATAATGCGGCAGCACCACCAGTTGCATACATTACAAATTTATCCCGGGCAGACGCCGCATCCATTATCAGCCGACGCAATACACTGAATAAAACAAACAACAATGCACAGGCAACAATTGCCCCCCAATCTTCGGCAATGGCGGCAAATATAAAATCAGTATGCGAATCTGGCAATGACTGTTTTACAAACGCTTCGTCCCCACTGCCCAACAGGCCGCCATGTTGAATTGATTGTATTGATTGACGAACCTGGTACGTATCGCCACTGCCCGTGGCAAAGGCCATAATTCGGTTGTGTACGTGCGGCATTGTAAAAAATGCAAACAACAAAACCAGTCCAACCAGCCCGCCCAGCACAGGCACCACAATCCACGGCAATCCCGCCATAAACATCATTGCACACAAAACAGCAAAATATAAAATCGCCGTCCCCAGGTCCGGATGACGCAATATTATACAAAATGCCGGAACAAACACACCCAGATATGGCCACCAGCTGGTCCACTTCATCCGCCACGCATCGCGATTAAAGAAAATATTATCGCCGTATGTATCACGCATCTTGGCCAAGAACCACGCCGTTAACATAATAAAACCGGGCTTCATTATATCCGATGGCATAACATTAAATGGACCAATAGATACAAAACGCGCCGAACCTTTGATATAATGTGGCGCAACCAATGTTATCAACAGCAAAAACAAACATACCGCCACGTTTAACCATGATATGCGCAGAACCCATTTCTTGTTCAACATACTGGCCACAAACATAGTTGCCAGACCAATAAAGTAAAACGGCAATGCCTTGACAATAAAAAAGTACCACGGTTCGCCAATACGTCCCGCCGCTGCATGCCCCGCCGATATCATAAACTGGGCCCCAGCAAATACCAGCAATAAAACCAGCCACAATAATTTGCGATCTATTTCAAAATACCAACTGGTTAACTTGCTTTCTTCGGTTCGTTTAAACATTTCGTGCGTATTATATCATCTTTGTTTGTGAAAATATACTATCACTGTAAAAATTTATTAAAAAGGCCCCATGCGGGGCCAAATCTTTATGCAAACTTTAATAAAACCAACGCTAATCCAGAAAACAAAATTGATGCAATGAAAAATCTGTCAACAATCTTTGTTTCTGGCCACCCCAGTTCTTCAAAATGATGATGCAATGGCGCACGCAAAAATACACGGCGCCCCGTACCAGTTATCTTGCGCGATGCTTTGAAATACATCGTCTGGATAAACGAAGACAACAGTATCAGTACCATCATGCCCGCAGCAATCGCCATGATTATTTCTGATTTTAACAACATGGCGACCGTACCCATAAATCCGCCCAATGCCAATGACCCAACATCGCCCATAAATATGGATGCCGGTTTCGCATTAAACCACAAGAACCCCAGCACCGCACCAAACGCCGCCCCCAGTACCGCATACAGGCCACTGGCCCCAGGCAAAAACATAACCGTGTCCATAAAACCGATACGCGTCGCACCATACAGCGCCACAACCAGTACAACCAGTACAGGCATATACAATTTCGCCAACATGCCATCCAGACCATCTGTGATATTTGTGGCGTTCGCACTGCCGGCGATGACAAAGTATGCAAACACATAATACAACAACCCCAATTGCCATGTAATGCCGAACGGCAAAGCCAATGATAATTCAGGAATATACAGCGGTATTGTTTTATTTATCAGATATGCCAATATAACAACACATACCGCTTCGGCCACCAGACGCGTTGATGGTGATAAACCATTGGCGGCCTTGGCCGATTGGGATGAAACTTTCTTGTAATCATCAATAAAACCAATTATACCAAACATCACCAACGACAACAGCGCAATCCAACCCGTTGGATTTGATGGCGGCATAAATAACAGACTGGGGATTAAAATAGCCGAAATCAATAACAATCCGCCCATCGTTGGGGTGCCAGATTTCTTACGATGTGATTCTGGGACATTTTCACTGATTGGTTGACCACGCTTTTGCCAACGATGCATTGCACGTATAAACGGCCGCCCAAAAAACAGCATGATTAAAAACGCCAATCCAAATGCCGCAGCAAACTGGGTCCAACCACTGGCAAAAAAAGTTGCGCCATGCGACAGAAAAAAAGATGTCAGCATAAAAATCTCCTTCTTATGCTGAACATTTTATCACATAAATTATACAATGCCAAAATTATTTAACCGTGCACTCAATCGGCGCATCGTCATTTAAAAACATTGTCCAATCATGGCCCTGGTTCCACAGTGTTACAACCGTATCATTTAATTCGCCGACATACCGCGCGCCAGACGCTGATATCGCATGATTTAATGTCATTGTATCGCCATTTATAACCGCCGTTAACGTTTCGCCATCAGACGACATATTCAACGCAACTTCGTACCCGCCACAAACAATTACATTATTTTCAGATTCGCACGCCGCCAATGCCATGCATAACGCCGCGCCATATAACATTCTTTTCATCGCAATCCCCCATTAATTAATATTGGGATTATAACATATTTTTATGGAAAATGTTAATTAAAATACACCGCCAACCGCCGGCCCAGATTCACGTGCCGCACGTTGTGGGGCCGGGTTTGGATGCTGGCCGGGCTTAAACGCTTCGGTTATTATTGTACCATTTGGATCTTCGGCGGCGGCCACCCCAGTACGCCGATTTACCCGGACAAATGTTAACCCATCAGGGACAGAAAACGGCTGGTTCTTGGCATTGGCCAATGCGGTTTTCATAAAGTCAGCAAACACACGTGCGGCCATATGACTGCCGGCGCCACGACCCAATGGGCGCGGGGTATCAAATCCCAAATATACACCTGCAATCAAATTTTTGGAAAATCCGACAAACCATATATCTTTGACATCGTTTGTTGTACCTGTTTTTCCCGCAATTGTGTGCCCCGGGACACGCGCCTGGCGCCCAGTACCACGTTCAACCGTGCCCTGTAAAATGGATACCATTTGATACAGGCTTTGTGGATCCGACAATGGTTCTGATTCTGCCATTTTTTCTGGCGGCAATAAATCAGGTTGCCATTCAATAAATTCTGGGCCAGCACCGCCCAAAACACGACCATATCTGTCTTCGATATAATCGACCAGTTTTGGCTGAATCACGCGGCCGCCGTTAACAAACGCCGAATACCCCAACACCAACCGTTCCAGCGTCGTTTCCCCAGATCCCAATGCCAGCGATAAATTTATGTTTTCCAATTCCTGGGGATAAACACCGAAACGTTGTGCAACCTCTATGGCGTTTTCAACACCTAATGTTTGCACCAAACGTACCGCGGGAACATTGCGCGATGTTTCCAACGCCAGACGCAACGGAACATCGCCCAAGAATTTCTTGTCGTAATTTTCAGGCTTCCACAATGTATTATTTTCACGCCAACCAACAATCGGTGCATCCAGTATTAATGCCTGGGGCGACATTCCACGTTCCAATGCCGCCAGATATACAAATGGCTTAATAGTACTGCCAATTTGGCGCATAGCCTGGGTTGCACGATTAAATGAACTTTCAGCAAAATCACGCCCACCCGACATTGCCAAAATTCGTCCAGTGTGCGGATTCATCGCGATTATTGCGCCCTGTAATTTTGGTTCGTCAGAACCGCGAATTGAATTATATTGATCCAATTCTTTGTTCAATGCCGCCGTTGCTGCACGCTGTAATTCAGGCACAATGGTTGTTTTTATATACAACCCTTCGTTATACAGGGTTTCACGCCCCAATGTTTCCAGTAATTGACGGCGAACATCTTCGGCAAAATATTGAAATTCGGGGGCCATTTGCGCGGTAAAACCACTGTTTATATTCAGCGGCTCTGCCGCCGCGGCATCGGCCGCGGATTGGGTTATATAGCCTTCTTCGACCATGCGACGCAGAACATAATTACGACGTTCAACCGCACGATCACGGTTATTGGGTGCCTTTGGCAAAGATGCCAAAAACGCACATTCTGATAATGTTAATTCAGATACAGGCTTGTTAAAATACATCAATGCCGCCGAACCAACGCCATATGCGCGCGCGCCCAAGAATATCTGGTTTAAATACAGGGTCATAATATGCTGTTTTGAAAAGGTGCGTTCCAAACGCATGGCCAGTATTGCTTCTTTAATTTTGCGCGATATAGTACGTTCGGATGTTAAAAAGAAATTCTTGGCAACCTGTTGCGTGATGGTCGACGCCCCAGAAAAGCGCGCATCAAACCCCATCAGGCGCAAACCATTATTCACCGCCGCACGGGCAATGCCCTGGATATCAATTCCGGGATGCGTCCAGAAATTTTGATCTTCGGCGGCAACAAACGCATTTACCAGCTGCGATGGCATATCAGCGAAATCAATAAAAACACGGCGTTCTTCGGCGTATTCTATCAGTAAACTGCCGTCCGATGCATACAACCGGGTCGCAACCGGTGGCGCATATGTCGCCAATTTTTTATAGTCTGGTAAATCATTGCCATAAATCAGCAATAATACCGCCAACGCCGCAATAGACAGCGTAAAGCACCAAAATAAAATATTCAGAAAAATACGTAATATTTTTTTGAATTTCATGTCTTGGTAAATCTTAGGATATTTGTTTCAAGTTTGCAAGTTTTGTTGTTTATTTTGTGGAAATATATTTATTTTTTGTTATAATGCGTTTCGTTGAAATGCACTGGGTGCATTCTGAATGACCCGGATTAAATATGTGTAGATATATGTTTCTCTCTCCTGAAAAACATAAAATCCGCATCCGGGTCGCCAAAAAAATAACCCCGCCATATGGCGGGATATTTTTTATAATTCTATTTTTCCGTTTGTGGCAACTAAATCCACGTCCATGGTGATTTTCCCGCCCGCTTCGCGGACCAATAAATCACCCGCGGCAATTTCAGCAA
Organism: Candidatus Enterousia avistercoris; assembly: GCA_017694255.1. GTDB lineage: Bacteria > Pseudomonadota > Alphaproteobacteria > Rs-D84 > Rs-D84 > Enterousia > Enterousia avistercoris. The sequence goes on from JADINC010000025.1 coordinate 13,329, forward strand.
AATCCAACGGGTCGGAAACAAATGCGTCAAATTTTCCAGATGCAACCCATGCCAAATCCAGCGCCGAGCACCCAGTACGACGCGCATCACCAATCATCTGGCGATTATCAGACGTATTATATGCAATTGTTAAATCCGCAGCATCAGATAAATTCGAAACACGCGTGCGGGCCGAATGATACGCCGAAAATACATATGAACCACGCCCTGATTCGGCATAATACAGACGTTCATCAATCGGCGAATAAACCAATGCAATCTTTGTTTCATCACCCGAACGCAATGCCAAAGAAATCGCAAAATGCGGGTTGGCACGGACAAAATTTGACGCCCCAGATAACGCCAACACAAATTCATCGCGACCATCACCCGCGTGCGAAACGTTCGGCGTTAACAGACCCGCCGATGGGCGAACCAATAACAAATCAGATAATATGCTTTCTTCGATGCGGGCGGCAGCCTTTTTTACAAAATCACGGGCGCCACGTAATGATTGCTGTAAGTTTTCAACTTCGCCAAAATCATGGCGCAAACCAGTGGCTGTCCGCTGTAACGCCATGAACATTTTATTCAGTTCAATCGAACCCTTGATCAACAATTCCATTTTGCCACCCCACAAAATGCACTGATATTACAAATCGAATCCAGCAAATTTGTTTTTGAACTTTGTTGCACGTTGGCCTTTTTCAGCCGCATTGCTGCGCTGGCCCGTCCAGGCCGAATGATTCAAATTGTCCGTAGACAAGACCAAATCTTTCTTGACCGATGAAAACATTTGAATTGTTTTGCCATCCGTTCTGGTAACGTTAATTGGAAAATATTCTGGATGAATACCTTTTTTCATCATTTTACCCTTTTATTAAATTCTATAAAGCCACGAAATTATACAAGTATTTTTACAGAAATCAAGCAATATTCGCACATTAATAACGACCGATACAACCCAAATATGAATTGCCGGTCGATTCCAATATGTTTACAAATTGGCTTTGGCTGCGTCCGGAAAACAGCGCCAATATAGTCCCCGCGTCTGTTGCCAACATATCTGCAACCGTTGCAATCCCCGAATTCATTTTCTTGAAAAAACCGCTGGCTGGGTATATTTCCGCCGCCAACAGTTGATTTTTTCCACGCGCCCCGCGCGAAGATACGTTATGTTCGTTTTCTATGACCATTAATTGACATTCTGGGGATATAATTAGTTTGTCTGTAACAATCGCAACACCACCCAATAATTCACCCCACCAGCCGGTCGATTCGCAAAATACAGGATAATACACCGTGGCATTAGGATTTTTTTCCATAATGTCCGCCAAGTCAAAATCGCCCGTCAAAACATCTGGCATAACGCCGGTGATGTTGTTTATAACCTTGCGCGATAATTGGTAATCATTATCAGCGGTTGTTTTGCGTGGCCAGTAAAGAATCGGAAACTGCTTCATTGCTATGAATTATATCAGATTCGGTTTATATAAAAAAGGGGGGCATGTTAAATAAAGCACTTGATTTTTTATTTTTTTAGCGCAGCGTACCATTTTTTCAGGTTTTTCCACATTGTATCCAGGTTATTTTTGGTCGTTTTATAGAAATCTTCGGGAATTTTAACCTGGGAAAACAGTGTCTTTACCAGTGTTGGTATCATCGTCATGAACATCGCAATAAATATCCCCATCAACAGAATCGTTATAATACTGTCGTTGCGCATCATTAAACCATCCAATAATATGGTCGGATCGTTTTCTGCCAATGCCGTAGCCAAACGGTCTGCACCACGCCACTGACCAAACACTGCATTTAAAAACATTACAGAAAACGTTATAAACACGCCAACCATCGCAATACCAACGGTTGATTTAATAACATTGTCCAGCATGCCTTTGATATTTTTACCACCATTTGGAAAGATTGCCCAGCCCTGGAACAACCACGACATCAGCATCAATGGCAACATTATTAAATCGATGCCTAATGTTATAAATATTTCCAGAAAATATAGTGGTATTGGCAATAATGCGAAAAAGAACAGTACCAAGATTAACAACCCAGCAAAAAATATTGGAACATTCGGGAAAATCGGTATATCCCACATGATTTTATGCATATATTCTTCGTCAAACGCCATATTCAGCATAGACCAACCAACTGTCATGCCCAATCCAGTCATTTGGTGAACATTTGCCAATTCGCATGCCAGATTATGACGCAGTCGTGGTGAAAACGCCCCATCAGATGCGGCGTCCGAACTGACCGATACAGGATCTGCGATTGCCGTGGCAACCACGCATTCTGCGAAACCGTCATCCCCGGCCACGACGCGATTCAACGACAGACCGACATTGAAAACAGGTTCTATGACAATATCTGTTAGCAATCGTGGCAATGGCACCATAAGCAGCGCACTGACAAATGCCAGCTTTATAAATTTGGTCCCGAAATCACCGACAATTGACCATGGTTCTTCTATTTTTGCATTAATAAATCCAGAAAATAATTTCCATGCAAACCACAACGCCATCAGCCCCGCCGAAAACGGCACAATAACCGCCCCAATTGCATTATAAACACGTGGCAATAACCCAGATATGGTCGCCATAACATCAGAAAAAATCTGGCACGTCCAACAACTGGAAAAGAAACTTAGCGCGTCGGCCATATCAACCGGCACAGCGGTTCTGTATATCGAAAATCCCGCAATAACACCCACGCCTGCAATTGTACCAACAACAAACGGCGCAACCGCACCAGCCGAAAACGGCAAGAAAGATAAAAAAACTATCCAGAATTTTTTTAATCTGTTCATTGTTTTTAAGTATATCATATTTTGCCGTAAATGTGATATAATTGAAAAGATAAAATAATATAGAGAGAATGAATCTGTTAAAACGCGTGTTTTTATCTGGTCTGGGGCGAATTATTTTTGGGGCGACATGTATTGCATGTATCCCGTCTGGCGCGTTCGCCGCAGGGGAAAGCATCGTTGACGCACTGAATCTGGCACCGATTGTTCCGATAATACTGGATGCGATGATGACAATCGCAACGGGGGGATACGAATTCTTTGTTGGCCGCGGCAACGGGATTATATATGTACTGGTATGGGGATTTTTGGCTATCAGTATGGCACTGTATTTATTAAAAACGTATTTTCCAAAAACATGGGTTTCGTTCTTTGGCTTTTCTGGTGGCGGCGAAATGTCCGGTGGCATAGATGGTTTTACAATTGCGACTAATTTACTTAAACCCGCAGTTCGCGCAATTATTGCCGCCGTGGTACTGCTGCAATTGCGACCAACGTATTTGACCGAATGGCTGGTAAACCCATTCTTGCAATTTGGCTCTATTTATACAGAAAGCATTTTGGAAACGATTAACGATGGCGCAGGCGCGGCACCAAAAATCCAGTGTCCGGAATCAATCATAGACCAAGGCTGGATTTCTAAATCCAGTTGCGAATTTATGGTACAGCCTGTATCCGAAATTTCGCACGCAAATAATCAAATGATAAAACGCGGATTCGATTTTATAAAATCAGGACTGCGCGGGTTAATGACTTTGGTGCCACATGGTGGTGAAGATTTCTTGAATTTGGTATCTGGGATAATGCTGGTATTCACGTTCGTCGCCAGCAATTTATTCATGGCGTTGCTGATTATCCAGGCTATATTTAATTTCGGTATGGCGTTATTCTTGTATCCGTTCCAGGTACTGGTATATGTCGTAAAGCCCAGTGATAAATGGTTTGATATTTGGCCCGCATTTGGCGGAATTACCAAGGCTTTGCAACGAATGGTTATAACCATGATTGCGTGCGCGTTTATATTATGTATAAACATCGCAGTTATACGTGCATTGTTCCAATGGTCGTCATCGGTATTCGTTGTGGCAGCCGGGGGGGTGGCAACAACAAACGTGCCCCAGGTTGCGCGCGCAGCCATGGGATTTGGCCAACATTCGATTATGTGGCTGGCTGCGATATTAACATTCTATTTGATGTTGCGAATATTTAAATTGACGCGCGAACAGCTGGACAATTATGTTGGCAAAGGAATGGATGCCCTGTATAACCAGGTAAAATCTGATTCTGGAACATTGGCTAAAAAATTCGAACAAACAACAAAATCAATTGGTACGGCAATTGGATGGATTAAAAAGAAATGAACGATTTTTTAAATCCTTTGGTTGATGCGTCTGTACAGTGCTGGGGATGTCCGGTGTTTGACCGGCTGTTCCAAATTGTATCAAACGCGGCCGCCGCCGTGTATAATCAGTTTGCAATATTTTGCGCAATATTGTTTTGCGTTTTGTTCGCGTTCTTTGTTTTCAATGCCGTATGGCAAAATTTTAAAAGCAAATCACCAGACCCATGGTTTCAAAAATCGTTAAAGCCGGTTCTTATAAATTCGTTGGTATCGCTGACTTTTTTAAGCATGGGGGTGTATCTGCCGCGCTTTATATCATCCATAACGTTTGAACCCGTGGCAAATATCACACTGATTTATACACACAGTATGCTGCAAACAGATCCAGAAACGGTGAACGAACGCGTTACGTATAAACCAATGGAAATGGATGACGATGGATTTTTCCGGCCCGAACTGCGCGACAATATCGTATTACTGATGAAGACAACCATAACGCAATTCCAATCATATATGAAACTGGGGATTGCAATTATGGACAAGGCATTTTCATTAAGTGCTTTGTTGGGAATTGATGCATTTATAAAACATATTATATTGTTCTTTATCGGTCTGTATATTGCATATGCGTTCTTTAAATTATTCTGGCGGTTTTGTTGTTATTTTGCCGACATAATTGTTGCGATGACGTTTTTTGCATTTTTCTTTCCGCTGGCATTAATACTGGTCGCGTTCAAAGGTGCCGGGGATGTTCCGTCATGGATTTCAGGCCTGGGCAAAAATATCGGCACAGATCAATTAAAAAAACTGATAAACGCAATAATTGCGTTGGCGGCCGCGGTATTAACATATACTGTTATAATGGTTATTATCGCAAAATTCTTTGCCGCCCCAGGACAAAGCGCCGCAGATATTATGACGCTGATTACCAGTGGCGAAATTTTTGCGGGCGATTTATCCGAAGAAAATCTGGCCGCGATGACAATTATAGGGTGTGTGGTGCTGGTATATGTGTTAAACTTTATATACGGGCAAATTCCAAATGTTACGTCAATGGTGCTGGATTCTTTTGGCGTTTCACAAGAAAATCAATTGTCCGAAGAATTGGCAAATGACGCAATGAAATTGACAACAAGCATCATGGAAACAGTTAAAAAAGCCGGAAAAACAATTATATCGGGCGGGGATAAAGACAACAGTAAATGAAAGCGACACTGATATCTATTGCCATACGATTTTTAATGGGCGCGATTGCGTTGGGTATTGGCATATGGTATTTGTCGTCATCGTTAAGTGGCGCAGCAATCACTTATACCAGTATGGATAATTTTCTGGGGGCAATTGGGGTTGAAAATGGTGATATTGCAACGGCAAATGGATGTTTTCTGTGCGGATATATTTCTGAATTGTTCGCGGTAATTGGGCGCGCGGCCGAACTGTTTTGGACCGCAATGGTTGATAACATCTGGATTCTGATGGCAATCGGGTTTGGATTGTTCTTGTTTATATATACGGCAAAATATATATTTGATGCGGCAAAAAAAACACAAAGTCTGGATACAAACGAAAAAAAACTGGAATTAAAGGGATGGTTCGACAAAGTATGGCGCCAAGGCGCACGTGTATTAATCGTCGGCGCATTAATGGGCGCATTGGGAATGGGGGGGACCGCCGCACTAAAAACAGTTGCAAATATTACAATAACACCAGTGCTGTTTGTTGGTGCAGAATTATCAATGGCCGCCACAGGTGTTTCAGACGCAGCACAATGTGGCGCATTAAGTACGACCAACGACCCAGGCGATATCTTAAACCCAATTTTACAACCGTTTATGTGCGTTATGGGTAATATCAACAGCGTTATGCTGGCCGGGGCGGCGGGCGGATTTTCACTGATGAACTATGCATGGATGGGGTTGGGTGGCGGAATATTTACATGGATTGCCGGATTGGCACTGGTATTAATGTTCTTGGTAATCGGGTTTGATTTAGTTTTTCAAATTTTATCTGTGGTATTTAAACTGGTATTTATAATTATATTTTTGCCATTGATACTGGCTGCGGCTGCGTTCGAACAAACATGGTCTGTAGCCAATGGGGTGGTAAAGAATGCTATAAATACACTGGTGAAATCCGCTATACAAATTGTCGGAATTACATTAAAGACACTGATAACATTCGCAATTGTCGCATATGCCGCAGATGCATTTTTCCCAGGCCCACGGGACGGATACAGTGCGATTTTACCGCCAATGATGGGCCAAAAAATCGAAACTACAGACGCAGAAACATTGTCGGTTATAAACGTATTTTCAACATGCGAACGCGTTGCAACGGTGGACGGTGAAATGAACGCGGATAAATTTAAAGACTGCTTTACCGCACAGCGTGCGATGGTTGAACGCGAATATCCAAACGCTTTTGATTTTATGAATGACGGATGGGATTTCTTGCTGTTGATGTTTGGAATATTCTTGCTGTATTTCTATGCGATAAAACCAAAGGTCGATGGAATGCTGACCGGCGGTGGCAAAGAAGATTTTGATTTTGGAAACTGGGCCAAAGGTTTGGGTAAAAAAATCTGGTCGGCCCCACAACAATTATTTGACGCCATCGCCAAAGCCACAGGAAAAAAGAGCTGAACCAATAAATGAAAAAATTAAAAAATATTTTTTCTAAATTTATCGTTGTCGTGATGGCGGTGCTGGTCATTATGCCCGCAACCGCAGCATTGGCGACAAATGTTCCAATGGCGGACATTGGTGATTACGGCAACTGGGCAACCCCAGATAATATCGAATTATTTAAAACAACAATAACACATGACTTGGAAACATTTACATCAGAATCGGTAAATAAACAATTATTACCAGACTATGTTCCTGTATCGGCCAGAATCGGTTTAGCAATGATGAACGGATTTTCAATCGTGGCCGAAGTATTGGATTCTTCGTTGGTGCGTTTTGCCATTATATTTATGATTATTGCGTATATATTCTGGGCAATGTTCGAAGCGTATAATATGATGAAAAACGGGTCCAGCGCAATGGATTTTGCGGTAAGCCTGGTTAAAAAAGGCGGCGTAATTATTATCTGGTCTATTATTCTGGAATTTGGCCCGACCCAGGTTTTTATGTGGGTTATGGGCCCAATTATCGGTGTTGGGACATATATGTCTGATTTAATACTGAACGCAATAACCAATACCGTTGGTATTGATTTACCAGATACATGCGCGGCAATTCGCGAATACGCCGTGGCAAACACATCAAACAACATGATTATTGACGCCAATGCCGCGGCAGATATTCTGTGTGTACCAACACGGCTGTCTGGATTTTTTACAACCGCAATTGCAACAGGATGGCAGTGGGTTATTGCGGGCATCGGGACCAGTGCGTTTACAACACTGGTCGGAATAATATTTATCGTTATTTTTGCCGCATCGGCGTTTAAGTTCATGTTAATGGGACTGGGGGTGATTATGGATTTATTCCTGTCGGCGCTGATGCTGCCGTTTACGGCAATCGCTGAAACAATAAAATCTACATCGTACAAGGGTATCGCAGGCGATATATTTAACGGATTTTTGGGACTGTTTAAACCAGAATCATTGCAAAGACAAATCCAGCGTTTTATCGATGCGGCAATTTATTTTGTATCTTTGTCCATTGTAATTGCACTGTGCGCGGCGTTGCTGGCGGGAACGGTCGATGTCAACACATCTGCGACTGTACCGACATTAGAAAACGATGGATTCTTGATAACACTGTTGACGGGGTGTCTGGTTGCGTATTTGGCGAATCGTACCGACAAAATCGCCAGCGACCTGGGCGGAAAAGTCAATGACAGTTTTGGTAAACAATTTGGTAATGATGTTAAAAAACTGGGCAAAGACGCATACGGGTTGGGTAAAAAAGTCGTCGATATCATTCGTGGCAAAAAATAAAAAAATCCGCGTATTGCGGATTTTTTTTCAGTCGGCAATTTCAACAAACTGGCGTGCGACTTTTTTTATTCCTTTGCTTTTAAACGCAATGGTTAAAATATCCCCATTATCTTCGATAACGACACCGCTGCCCAGATCTGCATGATTAATCAAACGACCAACCAGCGATTTATTTTCTGAACGTTTTGGTTTATGGTGCGATGACACAGATGTATATGATGCACCACGTGGCCGTTCATACGATGTTGGAATGCGACCGCCGTAATTATATGAACGCGGGGCACCACCCTGGAAATCCAAAAAGCGATTATCCATTTCTGTGATAAAACGACTGGGCGAATTATACTGGCGATTACCAAACACCATACGCGACATCGCGTTTATTATTATCGCACGACGGCGCGCACGCGTAATCGCAACATATGCCAGACGGCGTTCTTCTTCCAGCCCACCAGATTGTACCGCCATATCGTTGGGGAATATTCCTTCTTCCCAGGCGGGCAAGAAAACTGTATCAAATTCCAGTCCCTTGGCCGCATGAATTGTCATAATACTAACCGCATCTGTGGCGGCGGGGTTTGCGTCATCAGAATCATTATCATCAGTCATCATCAACGCCGCATGTTCCAAAAATTCGGGCAGAGTGTCGTACTTTGCAATAACATTCGTTATCAGTTCACGAATATTGTCCAAACGGTCCGACGCATCCACGTCTTTGGATTCGTGCCACATTTTTATATAGCCCGTGCGTTCCAGTAATTTTTGCGCCGCATCTGGTGGTGGTATTGATTGCCAATCAAAATCAAATGCAGATAAAAATTCATCCGCTGTTGCACGCTGGCGACCGGACAATTGCGCACTTTGCAAACCGTCCATTAAATTTGCACCCGCCGTGCGCAACTTTGCAATTGCCGACGGACCAAAGCCACGCCGCGGCTTTCCAATAACCCGCATAAAAGATATATCATCAAACGGATATACCAACAAACGCAAGTACGCAATCGCATCACGTATTTCGGCACGATCATAGAACTTGGTCGCACCAATCAATTTATATGGCACGCCGCGCGATGTAAATTCTTCTTCGAACAGGCGCGACAATGACCCTGCACGTATTAAAATCGCATAGTTTGAATATGGTTCGTCTGGCAATTTATGTATAACGGTATCGGCGACCAAGCGCGCTTCGTCAAAATCGGTTGGAACAGTTAAAACATATACCGGTTCACCCGCCCCCACATTTGGCGCGGTGTGTAAATCCTTGCCCAGGCGGCCGGTATTATGCCGAATTAAAGAATTTGCCGCCCCCAAAATATTTGGGGTACTGCGGTAATTTGTTTCCAGTCTGATTATTTGCGTGTTTGGAAATGTCTTTTCAAAATTTAAAATGTTTTTTATTTCCGCACCCCGCCACGAATATATCGACTGGTCATCATCACCAACACAACAAATATTCGGGTTTTCTATTCCGTGGGTCAGCATTTGCAAAAATTGCATTTGCGCAGCGTTAGTATCTTGGAATTCATCAACCAATATATATTTAAATTGACGCTGGTATCGCGCCAGTATTTCGGCATCTGAATCAAACAGCTTTAACACATGCAATATTATATCACCAAAATCAACCGCCCCCAGACGGGACAGTTCGGCGTTATATGCGTCCAATATCTTTAACGCGGTTGGTGATGTATGTTCCGTGCTGTGCAGTCCTTTATCCTTTATGGCAGAAATACGTTCAATCCAATCAGACGGATTATAATCTTTGGCATCCAATCCCATATCAGCCAGAACATTTTTCAGGACAGTTTTTTGTTCGTCTTCGCCATATATCAAAAAGTCCCGACGTAATCCCGCCGCCGCGGCATTTGCACGCAATATACGCAGGCATATTGAATGGAATGTCCCGCACCATATATCAGACGCATGCCAAGATGTGCCGTCTGAAAACGCCGCCAAACGCGATTTCATTTCATTTGCGGCCTTGTTCGTGAATGTCAGGGCCATAACCTGCCACGGGAATGCCAATGATTTATTTAATATATACGCAATACGCGTGGTTAAAACCCGCGTCTTGCCCGTCCCAGCCCCAGACAGCACCAACAATGGGCCTTCGGTTGTTTCGACGGATAATTTCTGTTCTGGATTAAGATTTTCTAGCATTAAATTCACCACCACATTATAATACATAAAGTTTTGTTATCAAAAACATATTTTACGGGGGAAAAATGGGACGGGTTATTTGCTTTGATATTGAAACGACTGGGCTGGAATATATGCGGGGGGACCGCTGTATTGAAATTGGCGCGGTCGAAATGATAGACGGAAAAATAACCGATAACACGTTTCATGAATACATTAACCCAGATGGAAAAATAATCCCGCCCGATTCGTATATGGTTCATAAAATTTCAAATGCATTTCTGGAAGACAAACCAAAAATGGCGGCGGTGGCACCAAAGTTTTTAGGTTTTATTGGCGACAGTCCAATTGTCGCGCATAATGGATTGGATTTCGACTTTCCATTTATCAATCATGAATTGCAAATGCTGGGCCTGCCCCAGATTCCACGAAACCAACAATTTGATTCTATTGTTATCGCGCGAAATCGTGTATTTGGACCAAAAAGCTACTCTTTGGACGCACTGGCCAAATGGTTTGGTGTATCATTGACCGCGCGTGCGGACGCGCACGGCGCGTTAATTGACGCCGAAATTCTGGCCAAGGTTTATAAAGAACTGGAAAATACCGCGCCGGCACCAGATGTTTCAGAAATTATCGCAAAACAACATGCGGACTTTCTGGCGCACCCAAAGATTGGCGCCGGATTTCCGCATCGTGAATTTCCTGTGCATGCCGATGAATTGACGGCCCATAACGCATTTATGGAAAAAATCGCGTAACACATAACTTTGTCGAACATTTTATGCAAAACACTTGACTTTTAGTGTAAAAATGTTATTTTTGTAGAAAACTTTGAACAAAACGAACAAGAACAATATAGCAAGAGAAAGAATATGAGCAACGTTGCAATCTTTCAAACCGGTGGCAAACAATATCGCGTAAAAACGGGCGATTTTGTAAAGGTTGAAAAACTGAACGCCGACGGTACGGTCGAATTTGACCAGGTTTTAATGCTGGATGACAAGGTTGGCACCCCATTCGTTGACGGGGCCAAGGTTATTGCCCAGGTTGTAGAACAAAAACGCGCACCAAAAATTTTGGTATTCAAGAAAAAGCGTCGTCAGAACTATCGCCGTACACGTGGGCATCGCCAGTATATCACTGTGTTGAAAATTACAGAAATCAAGGGTTAATCCCCGGATAGTCTAAGGAGTTTAATTATGGCACATAAGAAAGCAGGTTCAGCAACCACCAACGGACGCGATTCTGCAGGACGCAGATTGGGCGTAAAAAAATCCGGGGGCAGCCGTGTTATCCCAGGCAATATCATCATTCGCCAACGCGGGACGGCGGTTCATCCGGGTCTGAATGTTGGAATGGGTAAAGATCACACATTATTTGCAAAAATTGCAGGTGTTGTGAAATTTAAACGTGGACTGGGTGATCGAAAGACAGTTTCTGTTATCCCAGAAGACGAAGCGAAATAAAAAACGGGGCTACGCCCCGTTTTTTTATTTATGAAGTTTTCAAAAGACAGTGTCTAGCCCCGTGCGGCCTGATTGCAATACGCAACACTTATGGTACGTGTACATGCCTTGAAAATTATGTGATGCAGAATGGCGTATGCGTAAAGGTCACATCTGACACAGATTAACGACGGCTATAACTGAACACAAATACCACCATGTAACGTTTGGCCTTCGCCACAGACGGTTGTTATCGTATCCGATGTTTTTACACAAACACCGTTTTGCAATGTATAACCATTGTTGCAGGTGCATGTACCATATGAATTACGCGATGCATTATCGCCGCATGGTGTCAAGCATTGACCATTATATACTTCATACCCCTCGTTACACGCGCATTTATCATTCACCTTGCAATATTTATAGCCACCTAATGTAACTGTCCCACCAACGCCCACGGACGGTGGCTCATAAACAGACTTGCATCCGTTTTCTATGGTATTTGTAATGCGTTGGTTAGTTATAAAGAATGAATTATCAGGGCACAGCATAGAGTCATAGAACATCTGGGACAGATTTTTAATGCAGTCATCCGGGTCATTGTCTGGACAACTGGCCGTATCATTAGCAAAAACGGCATAAGCACAGGTCAGTGCCACATTTCTGCATGCGCCCATCATAACATTATATATACTGGAAACACTGGCATTAGAAGACCAAGAATTCACCTGGGTCACCTGTTGATTATAGCAATTTGCGACATCTGTCATGCAATTAGCGGCATAATCTGAAATAATTTGGCTTTGTGCGGCGCGAATATTCACCATAGCCCGCTGGATATAATTTACAACTACGTCATTATAGGGCTGGTAATTGCCACGTTCGTCGTATGTGTAATTCTGGCATTTGTCCAGAACCGCACGGCACATGCCTTCTTCGGCAACTTCTTGTTTGGTGCCGATTTTTTTCAATAAATAACTGACAATACATGCGCCATTGTTGCCAACCCCATTACCATCAGCAGATACCGCGGCAGAACAACTGTCATTACTTATTATCATGTTATATGAATCTTGCAGCATTTCGCGCTGGATGGACGCATTGTTATACCCCGCCATAAAATCAATAATTTTGGTAATGTTCTGACCCAAAATAACGTCGCCATTTTCGTCAATATAATTCTTGGTCGGGTCCAGACATTTTGTATATTCATCCCCGCACACCATATCGTCGCGCATACATTCGTCCAGCGCCGCAATACAGCCCTTGGCATCATATTGGTTTTTATTCTGCAACACGGCCAAGCGTGCCTTTTGCAGCATTAAATTCGCACTGCGCACATTGGATACCAATGTTTCATTCATTTTGGTTAATCCTTGTTCGTACGTAATGCAATCTTGGTCAATTGACAGATCATAATTTGCAGTAATCTGGTCGATGTTGGCGCCCGCTTCTTCGCATTGATCCAAAACATACTGGCACCGGTCTTTGGCCGCGTTATATAATTGCGTGCCACGCATATTAGACAAACTCTGGTTGCTGTTCATGTTCAGAAAATCCAGATTGAACATATCCGCCGTATTAGATGTGAAATCTAAATCCATATCCAGACCAAATCCACCCGTATTATATGAATATGTGGATGTACCACTGGTCGGATCACGAATTAATTCTTCGATTTCGTCCAACATGCTGCGCGTTTCACTGTTATCACGCGTACCAGACAGAGCCTCTTCCGCTTCGGTTGCGGACATAATGGCTTCGATTTCTTGCTCGGTCAATCCGACATAGCGAATACGTTGGGCAACATCGTTTAATTGATTGTTTGCGTTGGTTACGGCTTCTTCGACTTCGGCATAATCGGATACATTGGCCGAACACGAGCAACGCTTTTGATTTGTGTCAATCACGGCACAAAACTGGTCCATGCAATCATTATACTGTTGCTGGCACGAAGAATTTAGATTATTAACCAGTTCCATTCGTTCTTGGGCTGCAGCAATGGATTCAGATGTTATTGTTTCCGCATTTGTTGTCGCACGTGCGGATACGGCGCGGGCCTCGGTCGCGATGTTTGAGCCAGTCTGGATATCCGTGCCGGCAATAGTGGCACGACCGCCAACCTCGGCAGTGGATGGGCGCAATGACAGACCCGCACGCCGAATAGCCGGATTGTTATTTATACTGGCCGCCTGGACACGGGCATTGCGACCAACCGTGTTAACCATGGCATTCAAATTATCACGTGCCGTGTTTGTATGGGGCGCACCCGCCGCACGTGATGTCGAAGTGCCAGTTGCGGTGGCACGCGCAGGCGCAGAATTGTTATCTGATAAATTCAAAACACGCGATCCAACACGCACAACGCCACTGTCATCCGATGACGCCGATACGCGCGATGTAACCCCGCGCGCCGCGCCCCCAGATTCTTTTGCCGTGGCGGTTTGGGATGCGTTCTGGACAGATTGCGTTATTGTTGCACGCGATGCGTTTTGACGCGATGCAGTCGCCACCGTACGCGATGTCGCATTCGGTGCAGTTGTTGATGCTGATGACGGAATTGCACGCGATATAGACGTCCCGTCTGCAAACGCAAACGGCGCAGAAAACGCGATTAAAAAAAAGCACAATGGCAATCGTCTCATAATTACTTGATGATACAATTATATCACAATTATATGCGGCATAAAAGACCAAATTTCATCGATTTAATTATTGATAATAAAAAACCGCCCATGCGGGCGGTATTTATTAATTGCCTTCATCCTTTAGTTTTTCCCACTCACGAATTTCTTCGACCCAATTACTTAACAAGCACTGTTCACGCAAGTCGGCCGAATTACAATTATTGGCATCTGAATCCAGACACAATTTTGTCGTTGTATCTGTTATGGTCGCGCCATTGACGCCGTTTAATATTTCATTCAGCGTTACAACATTGCGACATGTGTTTTCTTCGTAATTCTGGCTGTTATTGCATGTGGTGCTGTCTTGTTCATCAATAATTGCACGGAATTGCGATGTGGATGGATTGCAAATCATCGTTTCATAGCAATGCGGAACGTTTGCAACCTGGGCACAGTATGTTTTGATACGCGCCGTCGTCCAATTTGGTTCGGAATCTGCCTGGGTTTCATAGCAATCGAATATCTCGCTTAGACATTCGTTGAAATTTGTCCCCGCAGATGTCGCATCGGCCAAAACAGTTTCCTGTTCTTCTTGATAGAATTCCAAACGTTTTTGTTGCAGTGCCTGTTGCGCGGCAACCTTTTGATAACCAATGTTTTGTGCCGTGGTGCTTAACTGTTCACCATATGCATCACAGTCCGCATTTGCATCCAGTGCATATTTCTGCATAATGCTGCGGCGGGCATCAGCAACTGGTCCACGCAAATCGGAATACGGATCGCCCGAGGCAGACGTATAACCAAAGCATGTTGCCGAATTAGACGCCGTATATCCCGTATTCGGTTCAATGAAATCCAGTTCATATGTTCCGGTGTTGGATACACTGATATAGCTGTTATAATTATATGGGCACTGGGATTGACCGTTTCCACATTTGCGGCCGCCAGATGGTGGGGTACCGCATGCTTCGTAAATACCGTTAAAGCACGAATCCAATACGCGGTTGCAAACGTTGTTGTGCGCATATTCAAACAGTTCATACCCCCATGTTTCCGCCAATGAATCTTTCAGGTTTTCACTGTCCGCGAATGCGCCGTCAATTCCGGCCAGATCGCCAACAACATTTGTCAAATCTTCGAATGCAGATGTCAGGCTGTCCGTGTCATCTGTGATAATTGTTAATGTTGCTTCTTTGGCATCTGCCCAAGATTGCAGGGACGCCAAAATATCACTGCCGGAACCATCCAAATCATCTATGTCAAAACCGAAATTATTTCCGGTTTTTTCACAATAACTGGGTGGGGATTGTCTGCTGCATGTGTCGTCATACAACGCATGTTCTGCGCACCAATCGCCAAAATCATCTTCGGATGCAGTGCCGTTTTTACTGGCTTCTTTCCATGAAACACAGTTCATAACTTTTTCCGCATCTGTTAATTGGAACGCCTGGCTGACATTTTTGCCCTTGGTCGCGATTAATAATGCCAATTCGCCCGATACCTTTATCAATTCTTCGTTTGCCTGTTCCAGGGCGGCTTCGGCCTCTGCAAAAGCCTTTACACGGCCGGCACATGCACAACGACGCTGGGCCGCATTACGCGCAGTACAGATTTCGTCCATACATGCATAGTATGATTCCATACAGTTATTATATGCCTCGGCTGAAATCAGGCCGGTTGTTGAATCTATGATATTTGAATAGTTCCCCGTATACAGGCGGTTTGACAGATATGTATATGTGTTGGTTGTAGCCTTGCTGCCACGGATTGCACTGCCCTGTAAAGAGACACGGGCCGGTGTTCCCGCACGCGATATAACATTACGATTTGCCACACTGCGCGATGCATTCGCAACCGTGCCACGTGATACAACATTGCGGCCACTGGCCGTGGTGGTTGGACGCGTGGTCGTGGTGCGCGACGCCGTTGCACTGGGGCGCGTAGATGTTGTGCGCGACGCAGATGCCGTTGTTGCACGCGTTGCGTTTCCTGTTGTGCCCGTGCGCGATGCCGCCGCAGTTGTTGCCGCACGCGTTGTCGTAGTACGCGCAGTCGTGGCGCGCGTTGAAACAGAACGCGATGGCGAAACAGTTGTTGCAGATGCCGTACCACGCGACACAGTATTCGCCGCATTGCGACGCGATGTCGCATTTGCACGGGGCGACGCAGTGCCCGCACGTGTTGCCTGGGGCGCAGCGACCATCGCAGATGTTGCCATCGGCGCAATCGGATCAGCAAACACCGCACGAATTGAAACCAATGTCGAACAAACAAAGAATGCACCCGCCAGCAAAAATACCGTCCCCATTGCATTTTTGCAAAAATCTGTGATATTACGGCTTTTCATTAAATTCTCCCTGTAATCCGGAAACGCCCGGAAAACCCAATGTTTGACAATGCAATTTGTATTAAATCGCATGTCTATTTTGTTTAATTATAACATTTTTAGGCCACGCTGTAAATAAGAAAACCAGGTATTTACAACGCGGAATTTTTTATTATTTGTTTATCTGGATGTATTGGTGTATAATGGGCGCAATATGAAAAAGATTGTTGCGCTGTTTTGTGGATTGATGTGCGTGCCAGCAATGGCGAATGATGTGCATAACCCGATGTTCGGCGAAAATACACAAAATTCAATTATGCTGTATGCGGGCCAGGGAACTGGACCGGGGTCGCTGTTTAAATTGGTCGATCCGTTTTTATGGGAATTTGAACCAATGACAAATCTGATGTTGCAGTACAGCCAGCCTG
Source organism: Candidatus Enterousia avistercoris (assembly GCA_017694255.1). Taxonomy (GTDB): domain Bacteria; phylum Pseudomonadota; class Alphaproteobacteria; order Rs-D84; family Rs-D84; genus Enterousia; species Enterousia avistercoris. Next base: position 30,388 of record JADINC010000025.1, read on the forward strand.
CATCATTGTTTCGACTGCCATCGCGAATAAACGCAACAGTGGTGCAAAATTTTGGATACGGTCATGACACTGGCCTGTCTTTTTTAGCGGTTGGAATTTCATGGGATGTTGCGTTGGTGAACTGGCACGGATTTTATATCGGGATTGGTATCGGTCCATATATGCGCGATTCACGCGACAGATATGTGGAAAGTCGCCTGGTATTCGGTGAAAGATTTTTTATCGGAAAAAATATTGGCGCCAGATGGCACGTAGAATTCTTTACACAACATTTTTCAAACGGTGATTTTACAGAAATAAACCGTGGTTTTAACTTTACTGGCCTGGCGGTGGGGTATAGTTTTTAAACAAAAGTCGCGCGCAGTCGCGTGCGTGCATAACCTGCTGGATTGCCGCGCCATCTGTGATGGCTCGCAATGACAAAAAGAAAGCCACGGAATAACACACAAAAGAAGTCCGCGCCGTTGGTACGGGCAACATTTGCACTTTGAAGTCTGCGCACCGCATTCTGAACTTTGCAATTTGAAAAAACGGGGTAAATGCCCCGTTTTTTGGTTCCCGCGATTTTAATTATGGCGGGGGAATTTGACCGCTGCCTGGGCCGCTGCAAGGCGTGCAATTGGCACACGGAATGGACTGCACGATACAGAATCAAATCCAACGCGATGGAAGAATTCAATTGATGCTGGATCACCACCATGCTCACCACATACGCCCAGGTGTATATTTGCC
>JADINC010000026.1 GCA_017694255.1 Candidatus Enterousia avistercoris
GTATAACAATAATCCGGTAATATTTTAGGGGATAAAAAATGCCAGCAAAAACAGTAAATGATATTGTCGCATTATGTAAACGACGTGGTTTTATTTTCACAGGTTCTGAAATTTATGGCGGTCTGGGCGGGGCATATGATTATGGTCCGTACGGCGTGGAATTAATGAAGAATATTCGCGCCGCATGGTGGAACGCGATGATTTATTCCCGTAATGATATCGAAGGACTGGATGCCGCAGTTATTACAAACCGGTTGTTGTGGAAATATTCTGGGCACGAATCCAGCTTTTCTGATCCGTTGGTCGAATGCAAAAAGTGCGGGGCACGCATGCGCCAGGATAAAATGCGCGACCAAACTAAGTGCGATAACTGTGGCAGTACAGATTTAACACCACCGCGCGCATATCAATTGATGATGGGCCTGTCTATTGGTGCAACCGCGGATGGGGCAATAAATGCATATCTGCGCCCGGAAACCGCAACGACAACATATACAAACTTTAAAAACGTAATGGATGCACGCCCACACAAATTACCATTCGGTATCGCACAAATTGGCAAGGCGTTCAGAAACGAAATTTCCCCGCGCGGGTTCGTGTTCCGTATGCGCGAATTTGAACAGGCAGAAATGCAATACTTTGTAAACCCGGCCGATGATGAAAAATACTTTGAAATGTGGAAAGAAATCCGCATGGCATGGTGGGTGAATGTATTGGGAATTCCGGCGGAAAAATTACGCTTTACACCACACGAAAAACTGGCCCATTATGCAAAGGCCGCTGGTGATATAGAATACGAATTCCCAGATGGATTTGACGAAGTCGAAGGTATACATAATCGCCAGGACTTTGACCTGGGGTCGCATACCAAGGCCCAAGATGAATTTAATATCCAGGCAAATGTTATGGATAATCGCGACAGTACAACAAAACTGGCGTACAGCGATCCACAAACCGGTGAAAGTTTTATCCCGTTCGTAATTGAAACCGCAATGGGGGTTAATCGCGCAATGTTGGCGGTCATGCTGGATGCGTATACCGAAGAAGATCTGGGCGATGGAAAATCACGCGTTGTGTTAAAACTGAAACCTGCGTTGGCCCCGGTAAAGGCCGCGGTTATCCCACTGGCACGCAATGTCCCAGAATTGGTGAACATCGCAAATGATATCGAAAACGATTTACGTAAATTACATATCGGTCGTATCGAAATGGAAAATTCTGGGAATATTGGCAAAAACTATCGCAGACACGATGAAATCGGTACCCCGGTATGTATAACGGTTGACCATCAAACAATCGAAGATCATACCGTAACGTTGCGTTATCGTGATTCTATGCAACAGGAACGTGTCGCTATTGCCGATGTGCCGGCACGTGTTATGGAAATCATAAATAAAAACGAAAAATAAAAATCGCCCGTTTGGGCGATTTTTATTTACATTATTGCGTCATAATTTTTTCTGATAATTTTTGCACTGCGTCGTAATGCCGCAGATTCTGGGGATGATAGTTTTGGTCGCAACGTAGCAATCACCCCAGACGTGCCAACAATTCGTGGCAAAGACATCGCGACCACATCAGTTCCCGTACCAGATACGCAACTGACGGTCAAGATCCGGTGTTCATCATTTATTATACAGCGCAACAAATCCGCCGCCGCCGCACCAATTCCATCCCATGTAGCACCACGGCCACGAATAATTTCATATGCCGCATTACGTACACGATGTTCGATTGTTTTACGCGTTGATGCCGGTAATGATATATGCGTCTGGCGACAGAAATCATCCAACCCCAACGCCCCGACTGTTGCAGATGTCCAATCAACAACACTGCTGTCGCCGTGTTCGCCTAAAACATACGCATTTATTGACTGGGTCGAAACTCCCAACTGGCGCGACAAAATCGTGCGCAAACGTGCCGAATCCAACATGGCCCCCGTACCAATAACACGCGCCGCGGGCAGTTTTGATAACTTCTGGGCCAACATTACCATAACATCCAATGGATTTGTTAGTATTATTATTTTTACTGATTTAGAATCTACATTTGCCATTACACGCGGGATAATATCACGGATGGCATCTGCGTTTTTATTTAACAAATCTGTACGTGTTTCACCAGGCTTTTGATTTGCGCCCGCGGCAATAATAACAATTTCACTGCCCCGGATTCCACGATAATTACTGGTCGCGGTAATTTTTACATCAAAACCAAAACTGGCCGCGTGCCCCAGGTCATCTGCCGCGGCGCGCGCACGCATGCTATCGCGGTCATACAAAACAATTTCATGTACATAACCTGTATTTTTTACCGCGGTTGCAACCGCCGATCCAACAGTACCAACACCAATAATTGCAATTTTCATATATATTTCCTTTGTAATACAATTATAGCATAAAAACGGGGCAATGCCCCGATTTTTATTCACTTTCTGACAAACTGGGGATAAAAATGGTATCGTTATAGAATCCCAAAAATCTGTTTCCCGTTGCACAATATACTTTTTGCAGAGAATCATTATATTCACGGGTTGCCGTGACCCAGCGGTTTTCAATATCTGTTTGTGCGCCTTGGTATCCGACAAATGCCCCCATTGCACCACCGGCACCCGCACCTATTAATGTAGATTTTAAACGTGCCTTGTTCCCCAGGTCGATTATTCCGCCATCGGCGGCGTCCACCATCATTGGCTTAAAATCATTTAATGTATATTCGGTATTTTCCATTGATAAATCGTATGCGACACCATTCGCACCACGACCATAAATGGTTACACCAGATTGATGACTGCGTTTCCAATCACGCCAATCTGATTGCTTCATGCCGAATGCCTTGTCCCGAACATCAGGTATCATGGCCGCAATTTGACGGTCAATACGCGCCGCAGATGCAATTTGAACAAAATCCCCATCTGTTCCGCCAGATCCAGCCTTTATACTGACACCAGTAGACTGAGCGCCATCTGGGGTTGTTGATTTTTCCAGATGAAAATGCTTTGACGGATCGGCAAATATGCTTTCATTTAATTCATTCTGGTCAATTTCATCGATATATTTATCAGGTTGCGCCGTCAATACAATAGATATTAATTCTTCGGGTTTGCAATTTTCCATATTGGCATCACAAACATATGTTTCCTGGGTCGCCAGGTTATAAAACGCGGTTTCGTTGCCACTGGCCAGGTTTAAATCCTTGCCCGTGACCAACATTCCCCACAGACAGCTGGTATCACGACCATCAATTTCACAATCTTCGATACGCAATACAGAATCGCCCGTGGCGATAATATTACCAATCATACCGCCCGCCGCCGCATTTACACCCGTGGACAATATAATATCGCCCCCCATTTTACCAGCATACGCGTTGCCCGCCATCAGCGCCGCACCCGCCAAACCGCCAATTGCACTGTTGCGCAATTTGCCACGATCGGTGCCCATCAAACTGTCATTACCCGCATCATTTTCACCCGACATATTGCCAACCAATGCGCCCATAATTGCGCCAGTAGCAATTCTGATTCCGGCATTTTTCTTTTGTTCTTCGTTCATGACGCGAATGACGTCGTCCATTGTGGGTGGATTATCCGCTGGTACAACAACCGTGCCAGAAATAGAATTGTTATGCGTCGCCGCCGGGAATTCAGATATATTGCAACGAATTGAATCACCGGCCGCCAAATTAGCACGCGCCAAAATCAAATCTTCGCCGTTTTGACCCGCCTGGATTGCGCGCAGTTCAACCACCGCCGTGCAGGTTGACGCGCCACCTGCCCCGCGGCCCAATGTTGGGCGCGTTAATTCAAATTCGCCGTTTGGATAAATCATAGAACAACGCTGCATTTCCAGTGATACTGATGATGCGGCGTCCCCGGCATTGGTCGCCGTCGCCCCAGGTACGGTTCCAGACGCCACACCCGACCCCGCAGTGTTTGCCGGGACAGAGCCCATCTGGGTCGTGGCCCCGGGGGCGCGCGCCGCAGATACAGCGGCGTTAACCTGGTTATATGCATCAGCATAGCTGCGTGAATGGTTTCCAACACGAATCGCAGAAAATGCAGCCATTGGCACCATACCAATCAATACCGCAAATAATGAATAATGCAGAATTGAATTTTTATTGGTTTTCATTCTCTCTCTCCGTGCCACGAATATTCTCTAGAACTGCAATCTTAATCTGACCCCCAGATCAATCATGCTTAAACGGCCACTTTCATACCAATTTGTATAATGAAAAACACTGTCATATGGCGCCGGATATTCTTGGCCTGCACCATCCCCCAGCCATTCAGTTTGGGATACAATGATACTGCCAGATGTTTGAACCTTGCCCAGGTTGGCATAGCGCACAAAGAAATCCAATTTCATACCGCCATCCAGTTCGGTTGTTAAACCACCTTCTAGCATGAATGCTAATTGTTCTGCCGTACCACCATTATGATATGCATAAACGTCCGAGATACCCGTCAAATCACCGGGGCCCGCAACACTGGGGTCCATTTCGGAATAGAATGTATTATCATACACCACATAGTCCGCAATTGTATTTAACGAAATACCAACCCCCAAACCAACATATGGGCGCAACATACCGCCCGCCAAATACCCGGTATAGGAATCAATGTTATAATACAAATTCAACATTGTTGCATTTGCAGTAATCGCACCACCATCAACAGTTGCCTCTACATATCCGCCGACACCGTCTGCAGACTGGACAACACTGGGGTACGAAATGCCGGAATAGCGCAAATATGAGAAATCAATACGAATATCATTATTTATTGATGCACCGACCGATAATTGCAACGGTATGACGGTGTCGGTGTTAAAGTCAGCCTCTTGGAAAGCGCCAGGAACAAACCACGCGTTTTCTTCGCCCATATAGTCCGCAACCATAGAACCACTGACACTGGCCGAATAGCCAACAGAAAAACCAACATACAGACCACTGTCCGCCAAACGGTCAAACGACGTAGGCTCGTAATACTGGCGGCCCGCGGCCGTGGCATTTGAACCAACCCGTGGCAATGCGCCGGTGATACGTGTCGGACTGGCCGCATTTGTCACATTTGTTGTAACAACCGCACCCGTTGTTGGCACCGCCGTCGTTCCCGCATTCGTCGGCAGGTATACAACCTGGCCCGCGGCATTTGTGCCCTGGTACCCTGTATAGACCGGATATGCGGCAAATGCGCGACCGTGCGCGGCAAATAAAATACCAGTCAACGCGGCAAGAAAACTGATTTTCTTCATCGCCCTTCCATTTTCCTTTTGGATATATTATATCATAAATTCACCCCAGATAAAAGTATTTAGTATAACCGAATAATAAAAATTAATCCCGCCATGGGCGGGATTTTTGTCCAATATAAGTTAATTTTGCTTTTGTTTGTTCAATTTAGAACGCCAGGTTCAAGCGTAATCCGACTTCGGCCTTGACATCTGTACCGTTTTGCGAATTTGCATGCGCAGTATCAAATGTGTATTCGCCGTACAGAGCAACCTGGACATTATCGGTCAATTGATTTGCAACCGACAATGTAACGATGTATTCATCAAATCCATCATCCATGTTAGACAAACCGTCGATTAATTCATCAATCTTTGGTTTTACCATGGTGCCAACACCCGGCGTCCAATTAATATCTGTGGCCAGGCTTTCTACGCCATTGTCCGCATGGTGGTTGTATTTGAATCCTGCGCCCCATGACCAGCGATCATTAACCTGGTAAAATGCGTTCAGACCAAAATTAACCTCGGTCGTGGATTTCAGATTAACAGAAATTTCACCCGGGACACCAGCTTGTGCCAACATGCCTTTCATTTCACTATTTAATCCCGACACATCAATCACGTTATTGCTGTTGCCGAATGTTTGCAGAACCTCGACAAATGCGCTGGTGGTTAACTTGCTCCACGTTTTGCCGAACCGTACCCCGGCATCCACGCCCCAGCGGCCGTTGGAATAGTTATCATACTGAAAGCCCGCTGCATTTGTATATGCGCCGCGCATTTTGTTAATTCCGCCCAAGTGTGCATCCGCATAGACATCTAATACAATATTGTCGTATGTTTCAACCGCACGCCATATCAGACCCAACCGGCCGTGATTCATGCCCTGGCGGTCAATATCTGCGTCGTGTGTATACTGGAACGCGCCGCGGATTGCGATACGATCAGTGATACCCACGCCCAGTTCTTCTTGGATGCGCCAGATTGGGAATTCGGTTTCACCATCATGACCCTTGGCCACGTGGGCATCCGAACTGTCGGCAACCTTTAACATTAACCCCGCCGCTGTCTTGGAATAAAATTCACCAGATGTTGGCATATACAACGGATTTTCCAAATTAGCCGCCATCGCAGGTGTCGCCAAGACAGATGCCACTGCCGCTAATTTTAAACTTTTTTTCATCTTTTAACTCCTTACGTTTTTGCGATGAAATGAATATGCACGACCCCCATTATTGGCAAAATCGCGGGCCATATCCGCCCCGCCCATTATTGGCAACAGTGCGTTTTTGTGATATAACCATCCCCAGGGTGCAACATTATATGAATAAAGTCAAAGCAAAATAATTTTTGGACAAAAAACTTGAAATGTACGCCACAGAAACTACATATATATGATCCGGTGGTGGATCATCAGTCAAAGGGGTGTTTTATGAATGATGATTTTAATAAATATATGCAAATAATTTCAGGCGCAAATCTGAAAAAATCCCAGGAAAAGCAACTGTCTGATGCGGATAGAAAGAAATTATCAGATGCGTATTTTGAACTGTTTTATAATTTAACCGCGACGAACTGGGTACAGGGTGGAAACCTGGGGCATGCGTGGTACGTGGCAATTAACCAGATGAAATCTTATGTCGCGACAAAAAGCGCGAAAAATCCCGCGGGGCTATATCTGCGGCAACTGTTCGCCGCACATAATGCACGTTGGGGACAACTGATGATGACCAGTCCGCACCGCGAAGATACGGTTGACGCATCCGCGGAAAAGCGTGCCGAATGGAAACAGCGTATCGCACAAAAAATAAATGCAGCGTTAAAAACACTGAATACGATAACTGCGGAATACGAATTAAAAAAGCAAAATCCGCAATTATTCAATATGGCGGCGCAAAATATAGCTATGCAAATCCAATTGCGCGCACGTCAAAATGGTGGAATGGGCGCATAAGTAAACGGACAACAATCCGATTTATAATCCGTCGCAACGTATGCTATAGTGCGCATATGGGGGCGGCGGTTTATTATGGCAAATAAACAAACGATTTCTTATGATATTTTTCCAGATGGACTGGGGTTCTATGCGAATTGCGACGGCCAGCATATTGGCGAAATAACATTTGTGCGCGTCGGCATTGATAAAATGATAATTGACCGAACGAATGTTTCTGAAAACTATCGCAATGAACATGTGGGGCTGAACCTGGTCCGGTGCGCAGCAGATTTAGCACGTACACAAAATCGCAAGGTTATCACCATGTGCCCGTTCGCCAGCGCAATGTTCAGCCGATACCCCGAATTCGACGATGTACGTTTCTTGCACACACGATAGTGCGTACGGATTTCCCACTTGAACGGATTTTATTTTTTTTATATATTGTGCCCCAAGAAAGGGGATTGAATTATGAATCGTAAATTGCGCACTTGGTTGGTGTTTTTAATTTTTCTGAATGGGTATATTAGTTTATCACTGGAACTGGTCGTGTTGCGCCAGTTGTCTTTCTGGGTCGGGTCCAGCGCAGTTATTACCAGTATTATTATGGGGATGTTTCTGGGATTCATGTCGCTGGGGTATTTTTTGGGGGAATCAAAAAAAATTGCTGGGAAAAATATCCGTAATATCTTGTGCGCCAGTTTTATTATAATTGCAACGTTGGCATTGTTGGCGTCCAGTTTCCCGTTTGTATTGAAATATTTTGTGTGGCTGTACCAGTGGGGCATTACATCCAGTGTTATCCAGACATTTATATATTCTTTTATCTTCTTGTCCGTTGGGCCATTTTTATTCGGATTCAACACAACACTGTTGTCGCGATGCCTGCACCGGTATAATACAAACTATACCGGGAACATAATGGCGTGGGATACAATTGGGTCAGTGTTGGGATCGCTGTTGACAACACTGATTTTAATGCCGTTCGTCGGGGTAAATAACACAGTTATGTTAATCGTTCTGTTGGCGGCGGTGGCGGCAATAATTACCCGACCAAAATGGTGGACTGTGCTGATTTGCGTCGCAATTATGGTGCCAACATTTATGGTTAATCGTGATTCTGTACAAAGAAACAAATATGGAATACTGGTCAATAATGCAAATTCAACAATATCCGTGTCGCAGATGGGTGATGCACGTGTGTTGATGATGAACGGACTGCCGATGTCGGTGTATAATCATAATACAGAATCAATGGCTGATTATATAAATTACGTTAATAATAATTTTATATATACTATGCCGATGAACCGCGCGCGGAATATACTGGTTCTGGGGGCGGGCGGATTTACCGCGGGAATAAATGACACATATAATAATTATACTTTTGTCGATATTGAACATACTTTGCGCGATGTGTCAGAAAAATATTTCTTAGGCAAAAAACTGACAGATAACAAAAAATTTGTTGTCCAAGATGCCAGTCAATTCTTGAAAAACACAGATGAACAATATGATTTGATATTGGTTGATGTATATTCTAATTCTTTCCAGGTACCCGAAGGTTTTATAACCGCAGAATTTATGCAACGTTTGAAATCACGCGTGGCACCCAATGGGGTTGTTATTATGAACATGATTGTTAGCATGTCTTTTAACGACAAATATACCCAGGTGTTTGATAATACTTTTCATACTGTTTTTCCGCATAATACCCAGCGCCAGGCGGTTGGATTTGTTAACCCATGGGTTGGCGATGATATAACAAATGTTCTGTATATCTGGTATAATCGCGAAAATGATGGGCGGATATACACCATAAATAAAACGCCGGTAATTTACGACCGATATATAAAATAAAAACACGGGGAAATCCCGTGTTTTTATTTTTGGTTTAACTGTAATTATTTTATATTTTCGCATACAAAATTCCAATTTACCATGTGTTCCAAAAATGTTGCGATAAAATCGGCACGTCTGTTTTGATAATCCAGATAATACGCATGTTCCCATACATCCAGCGCCATTACTGGACGCAATCCATGCGCAATCGGGGTATCTGCATTCGCGGTTGTCATAATTTTTAATGCCCCAGACACATCCAGTACAACCCATGCCCAGCCACTGCCAAACACACTACTGGCCGCCAATTTGAATTCATCGCAGAATTTTTCTGCACCACCAAATGCATGGGCAACATCATCAGGTATCGCCCCGCCACCGTTTGGTGCCAAACAATGAAAGAAAAAGTCATGGTTAAATACCTGGGCAGCATTATTAAATATCTTTGTCGCATTGTTATCATTTATAGAATTTTTAATAATTTCAACCAATGACATATCTGCATATTTTGTATTTGCAGATAAATCATTCAGATTATTTATGTATGCGGCCAAATGTTTACCATGATGGCATTTTAATGTATCTGACGACATGTGCGGTGATAATGCAGATTCATCAAATTGTAATGGAAACTGTGTCAAATTGAACATAATTTTCCCCCATTAGTTCTTTTTTATATTTTACACGCAAAATATTACATTGTTGTGAAAAAAATACAACAGAAAAAGTTGGCAAAAATGGCTTGCGCTGGGGCAATTAGATTTTTATAATCTTGATTAATAAACAAAGGAGAAAATATGAAAAAATTATCGTTTCTTTTCGCGCTGGTCGGTTTGGCGTTTACAGGCGCGGCGTCTGCTGCGGATATAACGTTATACTATTCGCCGTATTGTCCGCACTGTCATCATGCGCGCGATTTCTTTGTAAACAGAATTGTGTACGAATATCCGGATGTACGCGTTGTCCAGGTAAATGTTATGGATCAAAAAAATCTGCCACAGTTCCAAGACGTATTGAAAAAATGCAAATATGATAGTGGTGGCGTGCCGGTAATCGTTGTCGGGGACAAATGTTTCCAGGGATATGCTGATTTCATGCAACAGGAACTGCGCGATGCCGTAGAAGTAGATATGGATGCAGCCGCCAAAGACAAGGCCGCAGAAAATAAAAAGGCAATGGATACAGATCCAGAAAACTTTAAATCTAAACATCCAGATCGCCAAAATGCAATTACTGAATACAACCCTGATGAACAGGTGGCAGAAAACGAAAAAAAAAATGACAGAACGCATTCAACAATATACTTCTATGCATTGCTAGTCGTGCTGGTTGTGGCATTGGGAATCGTCCTGGTCAGAAAAGATAAAAAGAAAAAATAATATAAAATTAAAATTACTTTATATCTGAAACAAATCAGGGTGTGCCATGTTTGATTTAACAACATTGGATTATATATATGTGGGCGTCATTTTGGCGTCCACATTGTGGGCCAGTATTCGGGGCGGTGTATATGAAACAGTTGCCACACTGTCGTGGGTTGTTGCAGCGTTTGCGGCACGTTTTGCGTCCCCGTGGCTGGATAAATTATTACAGGGATGGTTTGATTTATCAGAATCAACCGTTGGCACATTGGTTGCGTCTTATTTCATCGTATTCTTTGTAATATTGTTGCTAGTTGGATTCTTGAACCAGCGACTGCGTGAAAAAATCCAGGGCAGTATGATGAAAGTAACCGACCGTACACTGGGTGTTATTTTTGGTATTATACGTGGTATTGTTATTATGGGTGTCGTGTATTGGTGCGCGTTGTGGTATTATTCTGATGCGCCCCGCCCTGCCCCATGGGTTGAAAATGCACGCACACGTCCAATTATGCAATTAACCGCGGTTAAATTAGATGAATGGTTCTTTCCAGGACCGGGCAGCAAATTGCTGGCACGCGATATGCGCGGAACCCAGGCCGCCCAAGAAATATTTAATAACTTGATAAATCCGGCGGTATTGGATGATGATAAAAATAATTCAGATACGGATACAGAAACTGGATATAAATCGTCTGAACGTACCGCGCTGGAAAATCAATTATTGCAAATTGAAACGGCCGCGCGCGCCGAAGAACAACGCGCCGCGACAGCGGATGATGCCCAATATGGGAATGCAGATGGTGTGCCAGAAAATGATGACACCACGACTGTAGATTCAGTTGATGAAATGATTGAAAATCTGAATCTGGCAGAATAAAATTCTTTGGCCGACTTGTTTTGTTGTTCAACCCCGTTGCATTGCAATGGGGTTTTGTTCCTGGTGATTTTTTTATTTCATGCTGGCAAAATATTTATAAAAACCCAGGGGGCATTTATGAAAAAATCTGTATTTTATATATTGGCAATATTCATGGCGCCGTGCGCCAGTATGGCGGCAAATGACGCACGCGGAATAAACCCGGCGGATAATTTAACAAAAATAGAGCTGTTGCCACAATTACGTGCGGTGGATGATTCGTCTGTATCGTCGCTGACACTGAAATTCGATCGGGCTATTCGCAAAGTATTCGGCGTTAACGCAGAATTACCATTGGTGCGATACAGTGGATATGGCCATGCAGAAAACGGTATCGGTGATTTAACATTGCGCGGACGCGCCCAACACACATGGGGACGCCATACGTTAATTGGCGCCACAGAATTTATTTTACCAACTGCAACCGAAGATACCCTGGGGGTTCAGCAATATACTTTTGATCCGATACTGGGGTATGTATATTCATTTGGTCATAATATATTTGGTGCGTTGGTCGCAAAACAATTTATTTCACTGCATAATACAGCCCCAGATTTTGCCCCAGATATGAACCAAGGCCAATACAGAATCTTGCTGGGGTACGCATCAAATAATGGATGGTGGGTTTTGGCAGATCCCCAGGTATGGGTGAACTATGAATCAGGACGGCAAGAATTCTTGGCAGAAATAGAACTGGGGACCATGCTGAACAAAACGACTGGCGCATGGATACGCGCAGGACACAGACTGGGCGGGAATTGGGAACGTGCCGATTGGACGATACTGATGGGTATACGTTTCATGAAATTTTAATACACTAAAAAACAACCAAGGGAGAGAGAAACATGTTTTTAAAATATAAAATTGGCCTGACTATTTTTTCACTGTATGAAATTATTGCAGTTTTATTACTACACTGTCCACGAACATGCGATGCTATGTTTGGCACAGCATTTTGTGATGACCACGTATTTAAATACTTTATTGTATGCATAGCGGTGCCGTTGTTAGTATTTTTAATTGTTATGTGGATTATGGAAATAATTCACGGTGTGCGACGTCGGCGATCTTTGTTATACAAGGCAAAGCATGCTGTAAAAAACATGGCGTTTAATATCAAAAATAAAATATCTGAATCTGTATCTGCGCGCGATGTTGAAAAAATAATATCAGGTGCGGTATTGGTTGGATTAAAAAAATATTCTGACCGGAATCCCAGTGCGCGCCGTTTGCTGGACGAAATTGGCGGTTCAATGGACCTGGACGAATATACAGATATCGCATACCCAGACCACGATGTAATTGATGAAAAACCAATGCAACGTGCGACACGGGCCAAACAAACCAAAAAGAAAAAATAGTAATCATCCCGCCAAACGGCGGGATTTTTTATTGTTGCGCGCGATAAAAATCCTTTGATTTAACAAACAACCCAGACTATAATCTGGGGTGAATCAGTGGGGACACTGGTTCGGGGCTGTAGTAAGCCTGCTTCATCCGGTGCGATAACGCATCGTAAAACTATCCCTGACTGGAAAAGTCGGGGGGCTGTTCGTTATACAACAGGGCTCGCCCGAAAGCGACAGAATCAATGATGAAGTGATTTACTAACTCCCCGACCGCCTGTGTCTTGTACTGGGCGGTTTATTTCTGTTCAGGGGATTAGATATGAAAATAAAATTTAATAAAAATTATCTGATACTGTTTGTGGTATTACTGTTTATTTTACTGGTGGAATGCGCAATCAAATGGACTTTTAACCAATTTGGTCGTGTAAATATGGACGAAGTTTTATTGGTTATAAACTCTGGCCCGGGTGGTATGGATATGGGACTGGTGTGGTCTTTTGTAAAAAAGGTCGTTATGCGTGCATTTGGTTGGGCCACCGCGTTAACTATTTTATGCGCTGTATTCAAACGCTATAAAATTGTAACATGGGCATCGGTTATTGCGGTATCAGGTGTGTTTTTATACCGCCTGGTCAGTTGCAATATACAAATGGGCAGCTTTTTTAATTTTAAAAAATCAAATTTTTACCAAGAACACTATATTGACCCAAACACAGCAAAAATATCGTTCCCAGAAAAAAGAAACATCGTTGTAATTGCACTGGAAAGTATGGAAAAAATCTATGCAGATGAAAAACTGTTTGGTGTGGGTGGCATAATACCGAACATTACAAAAATGGAACAAGAACATTTTTCATTTGAAAATTATAACTCTTTATCAGGACTCAGCCATACTATCGCGGCAATTACTGGATTCACAACGGGTCTGCCGTTATTCTATACCAGTTATAGAAACATTGAAAAAATGCGTGGTGCCAGTGGTATCGGCACTATATTTAAAAATAACGGATATCAAACATGGGCTATATTCCCTGCGAATGGTGGTTTTTCCAAGAAATCTAACTTTCTGGCCCGCATGGGATTTGACAGAATATATGATGGTCACGAACTGCGTGATATGTTGGACTATGAACTGGATGTCGCGCCATTCCAGGGCGTAGATGACTATACTTTATTTGAATTGTCTAAACCAATAATCACAAACATTATAAAATCAGACCAGCCATATTTTATATTTATGGAAACAATAAACACGCACTGCGAAGGATACTTTACCGACGCATGTCGCAAAATGGGCTTTGCCCAAGAAACAATGGAAGATATCGCAAAGTGCGACGATAAAATCATATACGATTTTGTCCAATGGATGCGCCAGGCCGACCCCAGTGCAGTTATAATTTTACTGAACGACCATCCGCAACACAGTGGGGAAATTATGAAAAAATTATCCCGGATAAAAAACAGACCACTGGCAAACGTGTTCATAAATACAAATATTTTTGATGGCGCAAATATGGCACGTCCAGTCGCGGCATTTGATTTCTTTCCGACAATTATTGAATCTGCGGGTGGCGAAATCCACGGGTGCAGATTGGGACTGGGGACATCACTGTCGGCACGTTGCAGTGCAAATAAAACACTGCGTGAACAATATGGCGATGCACCACTGGAAAAATTAATGGAACAGCGCAACGATTTGTACTATAAACTGGCATCAGGGGTTGATAAAAAATGAACACACAATATCATGGCGTTCACCGCATATTGCGCGCGTTTGTAAATTCGTGGAACGGGTTAAAATCTGCATTCTGTACCCAGGCCGCATTCCGCCAAGATTTATTACTATGCGCGGTTGCGACGGTGGCATTGATTTTTATACCGGTTGGTATTGGTAATAAAATATTAATGTTCTTTTCATTGTGGCTCATAATTATCGCCGAATTAATCAATACTGCAATTGAAACAGTTATCGATAGAATTGGCCCAGAGTATCACGAAATGTCAAAATGCGCCAAAGATATCGGCAGCGCGATTGTTTTAATAACAATTACCGGGGTCGTATTATTTTGGGCAGCAATAGTATTTATGAATACGCTTTTTTAATGGGCTTTGGGTGTGCAAATTATGGTCCAAATTTGGTCCAGTGATTTCAAAAAACAGCCATTTTTGCGAAAAAGTTATAATGATTAGAGTAATAAAAAATCGCGGTAATCCGCGAAAATATGGTGCCGGATGTCGGACTTGAACCAACGACCCTCTGATTACAAATCAGATGCTCTACCAGCTGAGCTAATCCGGCAATGTGATTTACTATACATTGTCGCGGCGCGAATTTCAAGTCAAAAAATTCATAATTTACTTGCAATATGCGATTTTGTGCGGAAAATATAAATACTATGACAAAACTACCAGAATTATTGGCACCAGCGGGGACGCTGGACGCGTTCAAGACCGCCATTTTATATGGCGCAAATGCGATATATGCGGGTTTGCCGGGTTTTTCTATGCGCGCGCGGGCAAAAATCACGGTTGATGAAGTGCGCACGGGCATTGAACTGGCGCATGCTGCGGGGCGCAAAGTATACCTGGCGTTCAATCTGTTTGCACATGAACGCGATTTTGAAAATATGCCACGGGTCAGCGAAGTGATAAATTACCTGGGGCCAGATGCGCTGATTGTTGCCGACCCCGGCGTTATGATGTGGGTGCGTGAACATCACCCCAGTATTCCCATACACGTATCGACCCAGGCAAATATTTGTTCGGCCGCCGCAGTAAAGTTCTGGCAAGATGCCGGCGCGCGACTGTGCGTACTGGCGCGCGAGGTTTCACACAACGAATTCAAAGTCATTCGTGAAAAATGTCCAGATATTGGTCTGGAAATATTTATTCATGGCGCAATGTGTATGAGTTATTCGGGGCGATGCTTGCTGTCTAATTTTATAACGGGTCGGCCGGCGAATCGTGGGGCATGCGCGCAACTGTGCCGGTGGAAATACGATGTGATTTTGCGCGAATGCGAATCAGGCATCGAAATGCCAATTGACGAAGATTCACGTGGCGCATACATTATGAATTCACGTGATTTGTGTTTAATGCCACGCCTGCGTGAAGTTTTAGAATCACACCCCGATTCGCTGAAAATCGAAGGCCGCAACCGCAGCGAATATTACGTTGGCGCAGTTGTTCATGCATATCGGTGCGCAATGGATGCGTATGCGCGCGCGCCTGGATCATTTGACCCGGCGCCGTTTATGGAAATGCTGGATCGGATGGAATCGCGCGGATATACCACGGCGTTCTTTGATGGCACCCTGGGGCCAGATGCACATAACTATGAAACCACACGCAGCACGTCTGATTGGCATGTGGCGGGGGTTATTACGGCGGTGGACGCACAAAAAATAACACTGGAATTACGTAATGAAATATCGGCGGGCGATGAAATAGTATTTATACTGCCGGGGGACATTAACGGCGTGCGTGTCATATTGCCCCAGATTATAAACGCAAAAAATAACGAACCACGGCCAAAGATGGCCGCTGGCCAGGGAAACAGTATTATAATCCCGCGGGAATGGGCGCGGGGCGCGGACTGGGGCCGGTTTGTGCCATACATATTGGCGCAAAAGAAAAAACGGTAAAAAATCCCTTGCAATGGTGCGGGAATCCGCATAAAATTTAATAAAATTCATGTCGAAAATAAACCACCGTTTTTTTTCGGCATTCTTTATTTATAAAAATCCCCAGATTTCCGCGACTGTTTATTCCGAATTTATGCCGAAAAAAAACGGTGGTTTATCTTCGGCAAATGGGGGGATGGATGTTGCGTAAAATATTGTCGTTTTTCTTTGCTTTATTCATGTTTTTACCAACCGCGCATTCGGCAGAAATGGTGAACGTAGAATATATTCACCAGTATTTGAACGCACGCTGGGGGATTGATTTACCATATAACCCGGAATTGAAAAACCCAAAGGTTGCGGCGAATATGGAATACCTGTTAACTGTGGTGGATATTGCAAACGAATACCTGAATGGCGAAAAAACAACCAACTATGGCACTGGTGAATATGCAACCAAATTGGCGGCGGATACAATTGCGACGAATACCGCGATTGATACATTGGTTCATGGCCCCAGTTTTTACATAACAACAACCCCTGACACAACCGAATTTCATATAATAATAGCTGCCGCCGGAGATTTTGTAATTGATTGGGGCGACAGAGAATACGAATTCATTTCTGATAAGCAACTTGGTAAAACTGTATATTCACACACCTATGCATCACCAGGCGAGTATTTGGTTCGTCTATCTGGTACCGCAACCGATTATTATAATAATGCTGGCTCGTCCAATATCGTTGCGGATATAACGTTTTATGACTACACGTCGTCCAAAACAAATTCACAGCACATTGCTAAAATCTCTGGCAGTTTGGGTGATGTTTTTCCGACATTACCAGATGGGACAAATCCTACTTTTTATAGAACATTCAGGGATGCAGAAAATTTAACAGAAATTCCGGCCAACCTGTTTGGTGAATTAAATGGCGATGGGGCGCCATATATGTTTGATTCGACTTTCTATGAGTGCGAACAATTACAAACTGTTGAAGGTCCGCTGTTCAGCGGCACAATTACCCCAGCGGAGAGTATGTTTAAACAAACATTTTCTACTTCTGGTCTGACCAGCGTTCCAGCAAACTTGTTTGGTGAATTAAATGGTGATGGCGCACCGAATATGTTTGAGAGAACTTTCCAGTACTGTTACCAATTACAAACTGTTGGAGGTCCACTGTTCAATGGTACAATTACCCCCGCGGAGTATATGTTTAATGAAACGTTTTCTGCTTCTGGTCTGACCAGTATCCCGGCGGATTTATTTGCGGGGATATCTGGTGCGCCAGCGAAGAGTATGTTTAGCAATACGTTTTATCGCACCAATATAACCAGCGTTCCGGCAAACCTGTTTGGTGAATTAAATGGTGATGGCGCACCGTATATGTTTGAGTGGACTTTCTATATGTGCGATCAATTGCAAACAATCGAAGGTCCGTTGTTTAGCGGCACAATTACCCCGGCGGAGAATATGTTTGATCAAACGTTTTATTATTCTAGTATGACCAGTATCCCAGCGGATTTGTTTGCGGGTGTTCAGGGTGCCCCGGCGGCAAGTATGTTTAGCAATACGTTTTCTCACTCTGGTCTGACCAATATCCCGGCGAATTTATTCGCGGGTGTTCGCGGCGCCCCGGCGAATAGTATGTTTTACAGTACGTTTTCGGACACGCGAATAACCAGTATACCGGCGAATCTTTTTTCTGGTATTCAGGGCGCCCCAGCGTCTGGTATGTTCGCCGATACGTTTAATAATACGCCTATAACTAGTATTCCAGAAAATCTGTTTGCGGGGATATCGGGTCCCGCGGCGAGGAATATGTTTGGCTTTACATTTAATGACTGTACATCGCTGACCGGGCCATCGGCACAGACGAATGGGCAGTATTTGTATGAAATCTGGCCGGATGCGGGTTATCAAGGTACATATTCTGACGCCACGGGGCTGTCCGACTATGCCCAGATACCAAGCAGGTGGAAGTAAGTCCAAGTTTCAAAGTTCAAAGTGCAAAGTTCAAAGTGCAAATATTGTGTCGCTGCGCGACAAGTCCTATTCACTGGATCGCCACGGTCGCGATGCTCCCTCGCGATGACAAAAGGTTGTCTGTGCTGGCGCACAGGACTTTCATGACCTGGATCCTGGGGTCAAGCCCCAGGATGACATGTTCTTAAGTTTTTTTATTTTTAAATTATTTTTCATTTTGTAATTGTTTTTAGAAAAAATTAAGGTGTGTCATCCCGCGGCCCGGGCTACGGGGTGACAAAGAGCATGCCTGCGGCGCAGTGGATCCCGGCCTGCGCCGGGATGACGATAGAGAAAAATCTTAAAATAAAAGAAATTAAACACTTGTCATCCCGGGTCGCGGGGTGACAAGTGTTTTTCGTGGGGGATTATTCGCCAAAGACTGTATTTAACTGTGTGTTCACACGATAAAACGTTGTACATTTCGATACATCTTTTAACCGGCGCGCACCAATATATGTCATGTACGAACGCAGACCACCCAATATATCTTGGTTCATTTTATCAATCGAACCACGCAATGGCACTTCGACAACGCGACCTTCGCTGGCACGATATTTCGGCATACCGTGATAGTGTTTATTTTGCGCGTATTCTGACGACATGCCATAGAATACTTTGAACTGTTTTGTTTCAATAATCTGATTTCCGTTTTCATCAATTTGGGTTGTTATAAATTTCTTTTCAATTATATCGCCCGCCGCTTCGACACAGCCCGCATAAAAACCACCCATCATGACAAAATCTGCACCGGCACCAAACGCCTTGCATATATCGCCGATATATACAACACCGCCATCACTGCAAATCATGCCGCCAATGCCGTGCGCAGTATCGGCACATTCAAATATTGTTGATAACTGTGGACGACCAACGCCCGTTATGCGACGCGTGATACAGGCACTGCCACTGCCGATGCCACATTTAACAATATCGGCACCTGATAATATCAAATCTTCGACCAGTTCTGCGGTTACAGCATTCCCAACCATCAACAAAATGTCTGGAAATTTTTCACGCATTTTTAAAACTAATTCTTTGACCCGCGGGATATACGCATTCGGGACATCAATACAAATATTGCGACATTTATCAGGATAATGGGTCAGGATATGTTCGATTTTTTCATAATCTTCTTTACGCAATCCCATCGATAAAAACACATAATCACGACAATCATTTTCTGTGATAAAATTCACCAAATCGTCCAGCGCATAATGTTTATGCAGACAACAAAACATTTTGTTTTGCATCATATGACGCGCAACTTCGAACGTGCCAACGGTTGCCATGTTTGCGGAAATAATTCCTGTGCCTGTAATCTTGCGTGGGCACCATTTGAATTTATATTCGCGGGTAATCTCTACCTCTGACCGGGAATTTATAAACGACCGCTTAGGTTTTACCAACACATCTTTGAAATCCAGTTCTGTTTGTTCGTAAATTTTCATGTACCAATCCTTTTATATTTACCATAACTCATAATATACCGCAACCAGCGCCCCCGCAAGAATAAAAAAACACCGGCAGATGCCGGTGTTCTTATTTTTTTGCAACCCGTTTTCTGAAATCATTACTGGGGCGAAATGACGCAACACGACGCGCCGTTATAACAGCCGATTCGCCCGTCTTTGGATTGCGGCCCATACGCTGGGGCTTTGCCAATATTTTAAAGCTGCCCAGACCGGAAAATTTAACTTCTTCGCCACGAATCAGCGATTCACTGATTTCATCAAAAACTATATCAACCAATTTGAACGCGTCCGCCGTTGTTAATCCAAAGCGTTCACGTAAACGGTTCGCAAAATCATTTCTGGTTATTGTCGCCATATTCTACACCCTGATTAATGCCGCGCCCCAGGTCAGACCACTGCCAAATGCAGGATACAAGACCAACTGGCCACGTTTTATTATATTATTATCAAAAGCATATGATAATGCAAGTACGCCTGATGCGCCACTGGTATTTGCATGCTTGTCAACAGTTACCAGTATTTTTTCCAACGGGAAACCCAGACGCTGGGCGCCACTTTGAATAATGCGCAAGTTCGCCTGGTGCGGGACAATCCAATCAACATTGTCCGCCGTAATACCCGCGTGTTCCATTATATAACTGGCCGCTTCGGGCATCAGACTGACAGCCTTTTTATATGTTTCTGGGCCGTTCATTATTATATGATGGTCGGGCGTACCATGCAGCATATCAAATTCCCCGCCATCAGACATAACAACCGTATCAATTATCCCAGAATAACTGGATGAAGAATGTTCGAATATCAATGCGCCGGCACCATCACCGAATAATACCGCCGTGCTGCGATCAGACCAATCAATAAAACGCGACATCTTTTCCGCACCAATTACCATGATGCGGTTGTGTATGCCTGCGGAAAAAAATGCCCGCGCCGTATGCAGCGCATATATGTATCCTGTACATGCACCACGTACATCAAATGCAGGTGCACTGTTCGTTGCCCCCAGACGACCCAGAACCTGGACCCCGACGGATGGAAAATCCAATTCTGCGGTTGTTGTTGCAACAATAACCATATCAATATCATTAATCGTTATATTCGCATTTTCCAATGCACGCATGGCGGCCACAGTCGCCATATCAACAACAGTTTCATCATCACGCGCAAAATGACGTTCATGCATACCAGTACGCTGGACAATCCATTCATCAGATGTATCAACCATTTTTTCCAGGTCAAAATTAGTTATAATTCGTTCTGGTAAATATGAACCGTATCCAATTAATCTGTTTCCCATGTAAAAATTCCTTTCTCCTGTATTTAAAACCTGGGGTATTATACAGGTCGCGATTACAACTTGCAATATTAAAATCTGTGAATAAAATATATCAGACTGTCCCCATAGTTCAACTGGATAGAACGGGGGTTTCCTAAACCCTTGATACAGGTTCGATTCCTGTTGGGGATGCCATATGGCAAAGGCAAGCATGAAAAACAAAGCTATTAAAATTGGAATTATTGCAAGTTTATTACCACACGTGTTTTGCTGTGGCGTGCCTATTGCATTATCTGTAATCAGTTTGTTTGTCCCACGTATCGCGCACGCAGAATTTATTCCACATTGGTTTGAACCGTGGCTGTTTGTGTTTTCTGGGTTAATGTTGGCGCTGTCGTGGTATTTGGTTGTACGCGATTGCCGTTGCGATTGCGATCATTGTCATGGTGCGCACAATCATAAAACACAAAAAATTATACTGGCGATTATAACAGCTGTTTTTATTATCAGTATTTTATTGCATGTAATCGCACATCATTAGGCAATAAAAATACCGGCATTTGCCGGCGTTTTTTATTTTTCATCTGTGGTGCCAATTTCTGCACGTACCG
Organism: Candidatus Enterousia avistercoris; assembly: GCA_017694255.1. Lineage (GTDB taxonomy): Bacteria > Pseudomonadota > Alphaproteobacteria > Rs-D84 > Rs-D84 > Enterousia > Enterousia avistercoris. Next base: position 21,654 of record JADINC010000026.1, read on the forward strand.
ATGCCAGTGCCGCCGCACGCGATGCAATCATATCATTTAAATTTGCACCGGTTAAATCTGATGCATATTTAATCGAATTTGCAAATGCCAATGCATCACTGTTTCCATGCGTTTTAACCGCAAACCCACGCAGTCCCAAAAATGTCGCACCCGCATATGAACGCGGATCAATTTTATTCTTTAACCGTTTGAATACGTGTACCAAGAAAAACGCGCCAATAATCGCCAATATTGATTTTTTTAAATTATCAACCAATACGCGTTTAATTAATTTTGCGGTACCTTCGACTGTTTTTAAAACAATATTACCAGTAAATCCATCGGTCACAACCACCTGGACATTGCCGCCACC
>JADINC010000002.1 GCA_017694255.1 Candidatus Enterousia avistercoris
CTTCCAGTGGGTTTAATTTTTCTACAATCGGCTGTTCCATATCAGCGGGGAATTCTGACAACAACGAATCTAATTTTGTTTTTACTTCGGTTGCCTTGTCATTAACATCCACCCCCAGATTGAATTCCGCCATAACAAAGCCACCGTTTTCAAATGCCTGGGATGTTAATTTTTTTAATTCAGACACTTCGGATATTGCATCTTCGGCCCGTTTTATAACCTGGGATTCGATTTCAGATGGTGCCGCCCCAGGATACACAAACGTTGCCGTAACCATCGGAAAATCAACCGACGGTGTGCGTTCAATATTCATCTTTGGAAAAGATACAAAACCCAAAACCACCCAAAACAACACAAACATAATTGTTGTAATTGGTCTGCGAACAAAAAACTTTAACATATTAATATTCCCCCTGGATTAAACAGAACACATTAAATTATTTTTTTATTTGAACTTTATCACCCGCGCTGACATGCGATAAAATTACAATATCGCCATCATTCAATCCGTCAACCATGGCATTTTGCGCGTCCTGGCGCAGAACAGATACAGTGCGCGGCACCGCAACACCATTTTCGACAACCATTACGGTTGAACCATGCACCGCATACAGTGGTACAAAATAACCATCTGCATGAAATTCTGCGTACTGTAAACCGTCCGATGCACCACGTGTGCGAACAATATGCATGCCAGTATTTAAATCTATATCACGTGATACAGATGTTATTTCACCATCACCAACAGGCTGGCCCGCACGCAATTTCCCAACACGCGCAGACGATACCAGTGCACGATTGTTCTTTATTGCGATTGGTTCACGCAATACGCCATTCGTTTGATGCATTTCTATGACATATACCGGCGCACCAACATCGGCCGCATTGCGCGACGCATTAAAGACCGCACGCGCATTTTCGGCGCCAATGGCCGCAAAACGAAATACAACCCACGCAATAATTACAAATATGCAAATGCCGAACGCAATGTTTCTAAATTTTTTTGATTTTATTTTTTCTGTTATCTTTTCCATTTTTATTCACCCAATTTCTTTACAGATTCCGCAGACATTAAAATATTATATTTTGCCTGTAATAACGCCATGTCCAATTGATACAAACCCGCGGACACTTCGGCCAATTCAACCGCCGACGTTTGTCCAGACGCAAAACGACCACTGGAAAAATCGTATGCCTTGGCCGCCAGATCGCGTGCATTTTTCAATGTCGCCAGATTACCACGCAAATGATTATACTGGTCAATGGCGCGCGTGTATTCTTCGTTCGTCATCTTTTTTGCCTTGTCCAAATCTTGGCGGGCCGCTTCGGCGTTCATCGCCTGGACCGTGGCGTTTGCCATATTCGCACCACCGCTGAAAATAGGCAGCTGGAGTGCCAGCCCCCAATACGCTGACTGCATATTATCATGCCCAAACATATTTGGAATGTTCGGACCATATGCAATATAGTCATACGACGCCGTTGCCGCCAATGTCGGCAGTGCATTTGCACGCTGGGACCGGGCATTGCGTTCATACATCTGAATCTGTTCGTTTAACGCATCCCACTGGGGCGTAGATGTCAATTCTGGCGCATTTAAATCCGGGAATTCATCTGGGAATTCATCTGTTAAATTCAGTTCTTCGTTAATATCGATACCGGCCAAAATCTTTAACATACGGTGCGCAGTATCACGATTAAATTCTGCATTCGACAGATTTATTTCCTTGGTCGCGATATCAGATTCTATTTTTACCAAATTACTGCGGTTGGCACGACCGGCAGACGTCAAACTGCGCCGGGCATCACGGGCCGCCTGTAAATCAGAACGCGATATTTCAACAATTTCATCTGTCATTTTGGCCGTCCAATACAGGTCAACGGCACTGTATTTAACCTCTCGCATTGTTATTTCGTGGGACGCCTGGGCCATTTTTACCGCAGACTTTACAGCCTTGACCGCGTTGCCGATTTTACCAAATGTGTAAATTGGCTGGGTCACAGATACGCCCGCCATAAACATGCTGTCGGGAATGTCCAGTTTATCTGGCAGTGGAACAGGCTGGCCCCCGGTAAACTGGGACAGCGCAGCGCCAATTTCATCAGGAATAGAAACACTGTATGACTTGGTCGGATTTTTCATATCTATCAAGTTCATATATGTCGCCGTACCATCAATCTTGAACCAGCGATTTGCATTGACCGCGTCCAGTTGCGCTTCGGCCTGTTTGATGTTTGCATCAGCTTTTTTCAAATCTTGGGATTCGTCCAAAATCATATCGACCGCATCATTCAATGACAAATCCATAGCGGACGCGTCAGACACCGCCACCGCCGCGCATAATAACGCCGTGGCAAATCTAAATTTACGCATTTGTAATCTCCATCTGTGCAAGAATATTATTTATTGTTTTCATCGCGTTTGTTAATGCGATTTCATCAGCCCGCGAAATATTGGCAAACAAATTATCAATCGCACTACGCATGACATCCATTGCCTGGGCCGCCAGCTTTGCACCAGCATCGGTCACAGAATACCATGTGTTGCGCCGATCGTTTTCATCAATTTTTCGCGATACCAGCCCATCACGTTCCAGTTTGCGAAACGCCGCACATAAATTCGGCGTTGTTACCATTTCACGACGGGCAATTTCTTTTAACAATGCCGGACCACCAATGTGCAAACGCACCAGAAT
>JADINC010000027.1 GCA_017694255.1 Candidatus Enterousia avistercoris
GGCAAATGCTGGCACCGGCAAAACCAGCGTTTTAATTCAACGTTTATTGCGTATATTATTTCGCACCGATGATTTACATAATTGTGGCATATTGTGTTTAACATACACAAACGCCGCCGCCGGTGAAATGCGCAACAGAATTTTGGCCGCGTTGCGTGAATGGGCCACGGCACCAGACGACGAACTGTCAAATATGTTGGACGGAATTTCTATAAATTCGCCGGCCACCGCCGATGATTTAGCACGCGCACGCGCAATATTCTTTTTCTATATTGACAACCCAGATATATTAAAAATAAAAACCATTCACGGATTTTGCGAAGAAATCTTGCGTCGTTTTCCACTAGAATCGGGTATACCGCCCACCTGGACACTGGTGTCCGGACCATTACAGCGAACGCTATTAAATGACACATTTTCAAAATTAATAAATTCGGCAAATGACGAACGGGTTAATGCGGCATTTGCGCACATCGTTGGACGCGTATCTGAAAATTATCTGGATGATATATTAAGTATCCTTTGCACACAATACAAAGACTTTTTTCAAATAACAAACATTGACAACTATCGCAAATATTTCATTGATACGACACGAAAATATTTAAATCTGGGCACCCCAATCCAGGCCGAAATACCAACAGAACAACTGCAAAAAATCCTGGATTACACAACCGAACTGGCAAAAGATTCAAAAAAACCGGCCGGATACTTAACAGACATTATCAACTTAACCAAACAATACATTGATAAATCCATAGATTTTGAAAAATACAAACTGGCATACATAAATAAAACTGATGGCAAAAAACGCCGGTACATAAATAAATACCAATTGTTGGCTGACGAACAAGAACGCGTATACGCAACAGACCAACGAAATATCGCGACACAAATGTTCAACGACACCACAGCCATGTTTGATTTATCTGCGGCATTTGCAAAAATATATCGCGATATAAAGAAATCCAAAAACCTGCTGGATTTTGAAGATTTGATTTTATACACGCGCCAATTATTTTCAAACCCCGAAACTATGGGATGGGTTTTATCACAACTGGATTCGCGCCTGACGCATATATTGGTTGACGAAGCCCAAGACACCGGCCCATTGCAATGGGACATACTGCGCATGCTGGCGGGCGATTTTTTTACAGATGGCGACACATCAAAAAATCCACATTCACTGTTTGTTGTTGGCGACACCAAACAGTCAATTTACGGATTCCAGGGCGCCGATCCGAACGCATTTGTGTATAGTCGTGAAACAATATCCAAACAAATTCGCGAAAATTTACGCACCATCCAAGAAATACCACTGGATCAAAGTTTTCGATCACTGCCACCAATTTTAAAGGCCGTTGATACATTTTTTTCGGCACCAGACGTGATTTCAGAAACCGGATTTACAAACAATCCGCACAAATGCTTTCGTTGTGCGCCGGGTGGCTTGGTTGAAATACGCAAAATTGTTTCAAAGAAAACCGATGATCGCGACATAAAAAACTATATATCTGAAATTGCAGATAAAGTAAAAGAAATATTATCCGGGGGCGATTTTGCGCCACATGACATAATGATTCTGGTTCAAAACCGTGCCCCGATGGCACCGCTGATGGTCCAAGAATTAAAATCCCGCAACATCCCCGTTGCCGGCAGCGACAGAATTATTCTGCCAAACTTTCCCGCTGTTCGCGACATGCTGAACCTGGTTCGTTTTTGTTTGGACAATACCGACGACTACAGTTTATGTTGCGTGTTAAAAAGTCCAATTTTCAGATTGACTGAACGCGATATTTTTAATATTTGCAAAACAAAAAATCAATCCAGCACACGCGACAATCCTATATATATATATAACATTCTACGAACCATACATCCCGACGCGTTCGACCGTCTTGAACACATTGTCGAATGGGGTACGCAACTGGGGCCATATTCGTTTTTTGCCCGCGTTTTAAATGATAACGACACACGCGCCAGCATGATAGCCGCCCTGGGCGACCAAATCATAGATCCATTAGAAGAATTCATGACAATATGCCTGTCATACGAACGTACCCAGACCGGAACATTACGTGATTTTATAAAATGGTTTATAACCGGCGGCAGTGAAATAAAGCGCGACATGGATGCATCGGCCGGCGTGCGCGTTGTAACCGTCCACGGCAGCAAAGGTCTGGAATCACGGGTTGTATTCTTGATAGACACGGTTGGCACACCAGAATCTGAAAGCATTTTGCCGATATCAACAGATGAAAAATCAGATTACAAACATGACGTGCCACCCGTATGGTTGTGGTCGCCACGCGACGATGGTGGATTGGGGCGCGCCACGGCCCAAGCAGCATTGCGACGTACCAGAATCGCCGAATATTATCGACTGTTGTACGTTGCGATGACCCGCGCCCGTGACAGATTGTATATATACGGATATACGCCAAACAAAAACGCACCTGAAAATTCGTGGCACGCAATGCTGTGGCGCGTTCTGGGCAATATGAATTTTCCCGAGTCCGACGACATGACAATCAGGATTACAGATGAAAACTAATTTACAGACTATACTGGATAATTTAAAAAAATCAGATTACGCCACCGCGACGGGTACGCACATGCATTCACAGATGCGCACCATCATTATTGACGGCGAAAATTCACGCGGCCCCCAAAATATAATTAACCAGATAAAATCTGTGCCGAACCTGGTCGATTTTTTTACACCACATGCCCAGACCGAGGTCCCAATCGCCGGATATATAGAAAACCAATTTATCAGCCGCAGAATCGACCGTATGATAATACATCACGCCACGCAAGAAATACGAATTTTAGATTATAAAACAGATACAGACCGTGCGCATTTTTTTGATAAATATGCAAAACAAATATCAGAATACAAAAAACTGGTTGCAGACGCGTACCCGGGCTATAGCGTCCGCGGTTTTATATTATGGCTGCATGACTTTTCATTGCAAGAAATATAAAATATTACTATAATCACAGCATGTTAACACATTTATCGATTTCTAATATCGTCCTGATAGAAAAGCTGAATCTGGAATTCGGCGCGGGGCTGAATATATTAACCGGGGAAACCGGTGCCGGCAAAAGTATTTTAATGGACGCGCTGTCTTTGGCGCTGGGCGCACGATTCGATGCCGGTCTGGTACGCCATGGTTGCGCGACCGCATCTGTTACCGCCGAATTTGACGCAGTCAGCCAACGCCTGGGCGATATGTTAACAGAAAACGGAATCGAAATTGACGATACATTAATATTACGCAGAACCCTGGGGTGCGATGGGAAATCCCGCGCATGGGTAAACGACACCCCTGTGTCGATAAAGACGTTAAAGCAAATTGGCGACAATCTGGTCGAAATTCACGGTCAATTTGCGAATCATGCATTGCTGGACCCGGCAACGCATTTAAACGCATTGGATTCATTCGGTATACGTATATCACCAGATTACGCGCAACTGCTGGAACGCGTTCGCACAACATACAATGAATATCACACTGCACAACGGCGTCTGGATGATTTGAAAAAAAATCTAGAAAAAACAGCAAACGAACATGATTTTTTAATACATAATATTAATGAATTACAGGCGTTAAATGTCCATGTCGGCGAAGAAGACGAACTGGCCACGAAACGCACGTCCATGATGAATGCCGAAAAAGATGCCGCCATATTATCTGATGCCGTAGCCGCATTAAACCCACATGGCGAATCATTATCTCATGGTATATACAATGCGGCAAATATTTTACTGCGCATAAAAACAGATCCGAATCCATACGCCGAACAAATCGACGATTTATACAGTGCGGCCCAAATAATATCTGACGCCGAAGAAAAACTGGTACCAATTGAACCAGATATTGCCACACTGGATTCAATCGAAGAACGTTTGTTTGCAATTCGCGCCGCCGCCCGCAAACATCGTGTTTCTGCGGATGAATTACCGGAAAAATTACAACAAATGTTATCAGAGCTGGACGCCATAGAAAACTCTGATGCAGAATTAAAAAAATTAACCACAGATGTTTCACACAAAAAATCAGAATTTGATAAATTTGCACACGAATTGTCAAATGCACGCACAGCCACCGCGCAACAATTGCGCACGCAAATATTGGCCGAATTACCTGATTTAAAACTGGGGTCCGCAGATTTTATGGCATCGCGCACCGACGCCGCGCCATCTGCGCACGGCATCGACGACGTTGTGTTTATGATAAAAACGAATCCAGGAATGCCATTCGCGCCATTGCACCGCGCGGCCTCTGGTGGCGAACTGGCGCGATTTATGTTGGCGTTGCGCGTTATATTAACAGATGGTGGTCCCGCGCACACATTCGTATTCGACGAAATTGATACTGGAATCAGTGGTGCAACCGCATCCGCAGTGGGCAGTCGCCTGAACAGACTGGCCACCACGTCCCAGGCATTGGTTATAACGCATTCGGCCCAGGTTGCGGGCTTTGCCGACAAACACTTTAAAATATCAAAACACACCGTGAACGACACGACCGTAACCGACGTTTTTGAAATTCATAACACAGACCGCGTAAACGAAATTGCACGCATAATCAGCGGTGCAGAAATAACACCAGAATCATTGGCAACGGCACGCACACTGATTAAAAACGATTGAAAACCGATAAATTTTATTCAATAATATTTTACGACATATCCAGTGGATTGGCCTAGAACACCAAAACATTGAATTACCACGAATATTGTCCCGACAAATCTGGTCGGGATGTCGCCACTCGCAAGATGGCGAGGGTCATCAATGTTTGACTGTTCTAACTCCCGACCACTGAAATATGTGGTCTTTTTTTACACAAAGGATAGGAAAATATGTCAAAACGTAGAACTTTTGCCATACTTTCCGTTGGGGCGACATTGACGCTTTCCAACACTGCAAATGCGGGCCCATTCACAGACATCAACAAACTGGGTGATTTGATGATGGCGATGGCTCCGGCATATGCACTGGGTATGACAGTAATGGAAAAAGATTGGATTGGCACATTGCAACTGGCAGGATCAATCACGGCCGCCCAAGTCGCCACCGAAGGTATAAAAATGCTGGAAATCGAGCAACGCCCCAATGGTTCAGATTGGAAATCGTTCCCCAGTGGTCATTCTGCGGGTGCATTTTCTGCGGCAATGTTTGTACACAAACGCTATGGTTGGCGCCCAGCCATAATACCATACGCAATGTCGGTAATTACGGGCTGGTCACGCGTACATGCGCGGGCACATTATTGGCACGACGTATTGGGCGGTGCCGCGGTCAGTGCACTTTTTACATGGCTGTTGGTTGGCAAATATGACAACCGTGTGACAGTTGCCGCCGATGGCGATGGACTTAAACTGGGGTTTCGGACAGTGTTTTGATTAGTTTTTTGGTTGTACCGCAACGACACCATCAGCAAATTCAACAGACGCGGGTACCGCGCCATCAGCACGGCTGATAATCTGTTTTTTATCATCGCGCACGATTGCGTACCCGCGCGCTAATACATTTTTATAACTCAGCGAATTCAGCATTTGTCCCAAATGATTTACAGATTGCATCAAATACGCAATCTTTGTTTGCAAAATGT
>JADINC010000028.1 GCA_017694255.1 Candidatus Enterousia avistercoris
CAACAAAGGCCAATTGATTACCACTGCTGGTACCAACCGCCCCGCGCAAGTGCGCACCATTTCCCATTGTCGATGCATACCGCAACACCGCCCCATCCAAAACCAATGTCGGTTCTGGATTTCCCTGGCCGAACGGTTCCAACGCGCTTAATTTATTAACCAGTTTCAGCGTTGCCGCCCCAGCATCCATTTCTGCATCAGCCACAATTTCCGCAACCGGCACCACACCATCCAACTGCTGGCATACCGCATTTTCCAGAAAATCACAAAACGCCGTTTGGTTTTGTGCCGGCAAAGAAAATCCTGCTGCGGCCGCATGTCCACCACCTTCGGATATAATTCCCGCCGCCAACGCATCATGTATTATTTTTCCTAAATCAATACCCGGCATCGAACGCCCAGAACCATTTATAACCCCATCGCACCGGGTTGCCACACACGCCGGCCGATTATATTTATCTTTTAATCGCCCTGCAATAATTCCCATAACCCCACCGTGCCAGTTATCACCACAAACAAACAAACTATGATTTCCAAATTTACATGATTTTGCCGCCATATCATCTGCACAAATCATTATTGCGTTTTGTATATCAATACGTTCCTGGTTCATTTTATGCAAACGCATGGCCAAATCATTGGCAATTAACGGATTATCGGTCAACAGCAATTCCAACGCTGGCGCCGCCGAATCCAGACGTCCCGCCGCATTCAATCGTGGCCCCAGCGCAAATCCCACCGCATATACAGACGGCTTTTTTATTCCCGCCACATCCATCAGCGTCCGCAGTCCCAAATTATTCCGCAGCCCCATAACCTTTAAACCCGTTGCCACAAACGCCCTATTTAATCCAATCAGTGGCATAGTATCACAGACAGTTCCCAATGCGACCAAATCCAAATAATCCATCAAATCAGTATCTGCAACATGTTTTGCCATCTCTGGCGATAAATCGCGTCCCCGCAATTCCCGTCGCAATGCAACCAATGTAAAAAACGCAACACCAACCCCCGCCAAATACGTCAACCCCGACGTATCATCTGCACGCTTTGGATTAATAACCGCATCTGCATTTGGCAATTGACTATCTGGCGAATGATGATCCGTGATAACGACACGCATACCGCGCGATTTTGCATATTGAACCTCTTCAACGCCACTGATTCCACAATCAACTGTTATCAACAATTTCGCCCCTGCATCAGCAATTTCACCAATTGCCTGGTTATTCAGTCCATAACCTTCGCCTTCACGGGTTGGCAAATGCCATATAACATTCACCCCAATTGCCTGCAAATATTTCACAAAAATCGCGGTTGATGTAATACCATCAACATCATAATCACCATATATCGCGATTTTTTCATTATTCAGAATACTATCTGCAATAATTTCCGCACCACGTGCCATATCGCACAAAACATACGGATCTGGCATATATTCTTTGATACTGGGGTTTAAAAAACTTTCCATCGCGGCCATATCCGTGATACCACGGTTCATCAGAATTTTTTGCAACAAATTATCGGCCTGGGTTGTGATATCTTCTTCACCTGGATACGTCGCCACAGCCCACGCCTGGCCCAGCATGGACTTTTCTACAATCTTTCTCACGCTATTCTCTTTTTTATTATCGATATAATTATAATTGAAATTTATTCAAATAGCAACGGCAGTATACTATCAAGAATTTTTCCCGTTGTTGGCACTGCATTCCATGCCGCGGTTCGCCATCCAAAAGTTTCTTTGGTACCATGGGGTTCATCCAGTATAACCAATATAGTATACTGTGGGGCATTTACTGGAAATATTCCAACAAACGCGGTCAGATTTCTTTTTGCATCGACCCGTCCATTTGTATATTTAACCGCTGTTGCTGTTTTACCACCAATTTGAATACCTGCGATACGCGCCTGACGTCCACTGGTCTCTTCGGCAACATGGAACATAACTTCGCGCAAACGTGCCGATATTTCATCAGACAACACACGCTCTCCACGGACCGCACCAACACCACGTTTCATCAATGTTGGATAAATATAAATACCACCATTTGTAACCGCATTTACCGCCAACAACACATGCATTGGCGATACTGCAATACCATGACCATAGGCCATTGTTGCGCGTTCCACTGGCCCCCACTGTTTTGGCATCAGTGGATGTTCTGTACGTCCGAATTCCAGATCCAGCACATCATCAAAATGCAACCGGCGGAAAAATTCACGTTGCGCCCCATCTGGTAAATCCAGCGCAATTTGTGCACTGCCGACATTACACGAATACAGCATTATTTCTTCAACTGTTAAATTCGGGCGCACTGGTTTAAAACTGGACAAATCGCGTATAGTTTCCGCAACCCGACCAAATTTATCATAAATCTTGAATGGTTCAGCAACATAATACTCTTTGGTTATGCCATTTTCCATTGCCATTGCGGTATTAAATATTTTGAATATAGACCCCATTTCAAACACACCACGCACAGGCATAAACATACGATTTCGTGTTGGATCCATATCCAGATTTTCTGGGTCAAAATCCGGCAAAGACACCATTGCAATCATTTCACCTGTACGCGAATTCATCAGCAATCCCATTGCGGCCTTGGCTTGGTATTTTTGCATTGCCATAGACAGCTGTTCGTAAAACACCGACTGAATACGCGCATCCAATGATAATTGCAACGGATCCGTATTTTCGCGCAAGTAATCATCATATATTAGTTCTGCCCCTTCCAACCCGTGGCCATTGGCACCAACAACACCGACCGCATGTGCAAACAACCGACGCTTTGGATATCGGCGCGTCTGTACTGGTTCTATTTCCAACCCGACCAGTCTGGCATCTTCTATAACCTTGCGCGCCGCATCCGACGCATATTTTTTCACATATATAAAACGTCGCCCAGAATTAACCAATTTCAACGCATCCGACAAAGAATATTCATATGGCAACGCCTGGTGTATTGCCGCCGCCACAGCATCACGATTTTCAACCACAGAATTTCGCAGTATAATGTGTCCAGACATGATATTTTTTGCCAAAATATCCCCATTTCTGTCGATAATATCTGCGCGTTGCACGGTCCATGCCCCATCTGCGCCTGATAAACGCGATCTGTCAGTCCCCTGAATTCCCAAATACAATGTCCGGCCAACAAACAATAAAAACGCACAAACGAAACAAATATATATTACGCGCAAACGTTGCCGACCAATCCGATCGCCAAAGGCCCCTATAAAACCGTGTTTAAAAATATCTTGGCCAACTTCGAACATTTATTGTTGTGCATCCACTATCTTTTCTGGCAAATCATTCACAGATACAGCCTTGTGAAAACTGACCACTTCGGCATTTGGCCGAATACTGGACACTAAATTCCGCAATATTTCTGGTCGAACATACGATGCAAAATTTGCCTGGGCCACGGCGATTTCCTGTTGCGTATCAACGATTTGTGCCCGCACACGATTTCTGTCATCGTTTTGCGTTTCATAACAAACCTGCAACGTAGACAACAGCATTGCGACAACTGCAATTGAAATCCAACCGATTCGAAACATTATTTCGCTTTCACGCATTTTTCCCGCCGAATAAAAACCTTTCCTGTATCAGTGTTAATATTATCATAAATTCTGTAAAAAACGAATCATTGAATTAACGCCACCCATACGCCCCGTTCCCAAATTCAGCCCCAGCGACGAAAATTCAGCCCACATATCCATTTTTTTTATTTGCTGTGGTGTTTTTCCATCAACCATCGCAGTTATTATCGCAACAATTCCACGAACCAGCGCCGAATCGGCCCGACCAAAGAAATGATTCCCATCACGGCAAATTTCCGCATACGACGCACACCCAACAATTTCCGTACATTGTGCTGTATCTGGCACATCTGGCATCTGTCGTCCAAATTCCATAACCATATCCAGCCTGTCCACCGGATTATCTATCATCCCCAAAATATTTTTCATATCTGCATATTTCATCTATGCTTTACCATCCCTGTTCTGTTAAATCCAATTCCAGACGCGCCACATCAGACATACGCGACAAATCCCACGGCGGGTCCCAGACCAATTCAATATGCACATCGCGCCCACCAGATACAACCGCAACATTATCATGTACTTGCTGTAATAATTCTTCCATCATTGGACATGTCGGACTGGTAAAGGTCATTTTTATATCAACAGATTTTTCCCCAATCGCCACATCATAAATCAACCCTAAATCCCATATATTAACGGGAATTTCTGGGTCATACACAGACTTTAATGCATCTATAATTTGCCCGCGTAATTGTTCCATTTATTTCACCACACTTTCGATTATATCTGCGGCATGCTGGACATCATCAATAGTGTTCCACGGTCCAACAGACACGCGCGCACTTCCATCCACCCCCAACACTTTATGAATCCAACTGGCACACATATTCCCAACACGTAAACACAGTCCACGTGCCCCAACCAACGCACCAAGATCCAGCACATGCATACCTGGGGCAAAAAAAGTAAACAATGCTGAATCACGCGGCGTTATAACCCGAATACGCGGATTTTTAGACAATCTGTCATATAAATATTTTATTAAATCCAAATTGGGCCGATTCGCAGACAAATAATCTATGGCCGCCGGCAACCCGATAATTTGCGTTAATGGCAATGTGCCTGCTTCAAACTTGGCCGGCGCATTTTCCCATTGAAAAATAGCATTGTGTTCAACAGCACTGCCTGTTATTTTTGAAATCATTCCGCCACCAAACTTATCTGGCGCCCCCCACCGTTCAGGATTTTTTATATACATAATTCCCAAACCCGTATCCGCACCAATTTTATGGGCCGAAAAACACATAAAATCACAGTCCCATTTTTGAACATCAATTTCGTTATGCACAACATATTGCGCCGCATCAACAACCGTTATAACATCCGGATTTTTTTTACGCGCCGCGGCAACCAGACCAGCAACATCTTGGGGTGTGCCAATAACATTTGACATGGCGGTTATAACAAACACATCTGCGCGGGGCAAACCAGAACACATCAAATTATACTTTTCATCCATTGGGCACAGTACAAATTTACACATATCAGAATCACATAGTAATTCAAACGGCAAACGCGCACTGTGATGATCCAAATCAGACACCATCACCGTTTTGTTTTTTATCCCCGCCCCACACGCGCGATCATTTATTATATGCACGATTCTGTTCATGCCATCCGTTGTCCCAGACGTAAACACAATCTGGTCCGGCCGTGCATTTATAAAACGCGCCACATCCGCGCGCGCGCGCGCAATCATATCATCAACCGCGGCGGCCCGCGCACAAATCCCCCGCCCCGCATTAGCATAGGAATTCTGCAAAAAATCCATTTCCGCCCGAATAACAGATTCGGGTTTCAACGCACTGGCGGCCGCATCTAAGTATATGATTTTATTCATTTTACGTTTTCTCTTGCATTTTACGGCGATTATAATACACTCCTGGCAAATATCAACCAAGGAAGGAGAAAAAAATGGCACTAGAACATGCAAACGACGCAACATTTGAATCCATGGTATCGGATGGATTAACGTTGGTCGATTTCTGGGCGCCTTGGTGCGGTCCATGCCGTATGTTTGGCCCCATATTTGAATCTGTATCGGACCAGATTCCAGATGTAAAATTCATTAAATTTGAAATTGATGAATCTAATCGCCGCACACCGGCAAAATTCGGCATACGCAGCATTCCATGCGTACTGGCGTTTCGCGACGGCACTGTTATAGAGGCACGAACCGGACTGATGGATGCCGAAACATTAATGAATTGGGTAAAAGAAATAAAAGGATCATGATATGGCCAAAGAAAATTACAAGACACTTGAATTACCACCAAAATATGTTCCAAAGAAATCAGAACCATATATGTGCCCGCAACAATTGGCATATTTCTATCATTTATTAACGGCCCAAAAAGAAGATTTGATGCAGGATTCTGATTCCGTATTAAACTCTGTCCGTTTGGCCGACAAAACGGAAAGCGCGGGCGTTGGTGATGAAACAGACAACGCAACATTTGAACAAGAAATCACGATGAACCTGCGTATGTCTGAACGTGATAATAATTTATTAAAGAAAATAAATGCCGCGCTGGAACGCCTGGAAAACGGCACATACGGATACAGCATTATTTCCGGCGAAGAAATCGGCCTGTCGCGCATGTTGGCGCGCCCCCTGGCAACCATGACGGTCGAAGAACAAGAAGAATATGAAAAACGAAAATAATACATAAAAAACGCCGATATAAAAATCGGCGTTTTAATTAGTAAAAAAAAACACGCATAAAAATGCGTGTTCTTTTTTTATTTTTTTGCTGGTGATTTTTTCTTTACATTCTTTACGCCCGTTTTTTTCACCGCGCGCTTTGCCCCGGCATTACCAGCCGCCTTTTCACCTGGTGCGTCATCTGATTTTTTTTCTGACTTATCAGATTTCTTCCCAGACTTATTTTTCAATTCTTTTTTAAAGACATTTATTCCATCTGCCAAATTTTTCATCATGCCTGGGATTTTGTTATGCCCGAACAATATCACAACCAGAATAACAATTACCAGTATTTCCCAACCGCCCAAACGTCCAAACATCGTAAACCCCTGTTGTTTATTTTGTTACATAACAATCCAGACCATCTGCCTTGGCATTCCGACAGAAATTATTTGCATCACCAGACGAATTAAATCCAACACGCAATCTGTATGTAGTGTTTCCATTCCCCAGCACAGCACGCTGAATCACGAATTTCTGTCCGCCCAGCAAGGACCGATGCCCATTTTGCAATTGCCGCCGTCCAGATTCTGCCGCCGCATTTGTACTATATGACCCCAACTGGGCATACCACGCATATTTTTTCTGTGTGTTTTGATTATTCGCTGGCGCGTCGCGACGAGGTTGTTGTGCCTGGGCCACTGGTTTTGGCGCAGGCTTCGGTGCGGGTTTCGCCGCCGCCACCGGTTTTGGCGCCGGCTGTGGCGCTGCATCCACACGATGCGGATCAAACTGCACATCCTTTCTATCTTCGATTACACGCACTGGCACACCCGGGGTTTGTGGCTGTGGCGCAACACTTGGCGCCGGCTGTGGCGCGGGTGCAACATTTACAGGCTGTGGTGGTACATCCATTTGCACCGGCACCGCCGCATCCCCACCTTCGACCATAATAGCCGGTCCGTCCAAATCCACTTCCATTTTCGACGTGGAATCCCCACCAATAGTACGAATAATAATATACGTCGCCAGTATAATTACCACCACACCAACCGCCAACAGCAACCATGGCTTTTTCGGTCGTGGCTGTGCGAATGGCACCGCATCTGGCAGTGTATCCATTGTATCGGCATCATCATTTAAATCCAACAGATCTAAATTATCGTCTTTATTCATTGGAATCCCCCATCGTTCTTTGTGCACATTATATCATAAAAAACGGCAAATAACAAAGAATATCTAAATAAATTATTCGGGCATTTTACCAAAATTTGGTGGCACGATCAGTTTATGATTTTCTTCGACAATTGGTTCAACCTCGCACCCGCCCCCACATGCACTCAGCACCATCGGCGCGCACACAATTGCCAATACCAAGATTATTTTTTTCATATATTTCATTCCTTTCATTTATAATGCATGGCGCATCTGCGCCATGCATATTATACACTATGCCGGCATTTTTACCGCATCTTTCATATCTGCGATAAATTTATCCAGCGCAATCGTTTCCTGTTTTTCCACGCCCAATTTACGCAGTGTAATGGTATTGTCTGCCATTTCTTTTTCACCCACAACACCAATTATAGGCGTTTTTGCCAATGACAGTTCACGGATTTTATAGTTAACCTTTTCATCACGCAAATCCGCCCGCGCCCAAACCCCGGCATCACGCAATCTATCTACAATTTCCAACGCATAATCACGGAATTTTTCAGAAATCGGCGCAACAACGACCGGTTCTGGCGACAACCACAGCGGCAAATTACCACCTGTTGATTCCAGCAGAATTCCCATAAACCGTTCAATAGACCCCAGCATTGCACGATGCAACATAATCGGACGATGTTTTTCACCATCTTCGCCGATATATGACAAATCAAACCGTTCCGGCAAATTCATATCCAGTTGCACTGTACCGCACTGCCACGTCCGCCCCAGCGCATCTTTCAAATAGTTATCGATTTTTGGCCCATAAAACGCGGCATCACCCGGCGCGATTTCATATTCGATGCCGTTGGCATCTAACGCATGCTTTAACGCGCCTTCGGCTTTATCCCAAATTTCATCAGACCCGATACGAAATTCAGATTCTTTACGCGTGGCCAATTTCATAGAAATCTTATCAAATCCAAACTTACCGTAAATATCTTTGATAAAGCGCAATATTTTTACAACTTCTTCTTCCAGTTGTTCTTCGGTACAGAAAATATGCGCATCGTCCTGGGTAAATTCGCGCACACGCATCAACCCAGATAACCCACCAGCTGCCTCGTATCTATTAACCTTGCCAAATTCGGCCAAATACATTGGTAAATCTTTATACGATTTAATTCCCTGGCCAAACACCAGCATTCCCCCCGGGCACGACATCGGCTTTACACAGAATGTTTTTCCATCCTGGGTTTTTCCAGAATAATTATGCTCGCCATATTTTGCCCAGTGCCCACTGCGTTCCCACAGCGATCTGTCCATAACTGATGGGGTTGATATTTCCAGATACCCGGCGCGTTCCTGACGATGACGGATATATTCTATCAATTTGCGATAAATCTTGAACCCTTTATCATGCCAGAACACCGCCCCCGGCGCATAGTCTGGTTCAAAATGGAACAGATCCATATCTTTGCCCAGTTTACGGTTATCGCGCGCGGCGGCCTCTTCCTGCATTTTCAAAAACGCGTCCAGTTCATCTTTGGTTGCGAACGCATCAACATAAATGCGTTGCAGCATTTTATTTTTGGCGTCCCCTTTCCAGTATGCACCGGCAACACTGCGAATTTTAAACGCGTCCCGTGGCAAATCTTTGGAACTTTCCACATGTGGCCCACGACACAAATCCACAAAATCACGGAAAGTATAAATTGACAATGCCGCACCCGCCGCATCATATTCGTTCAGCCATTCCATTTTATACGGCTGATTTGCGAAAATTTCTTTGGCTTCGTCCAGTGATACATTGCGCTGTTCGAACCGTCCATTTGATTTGATTAAATCACGCATTTCACGTTCGATTTTGGGAAAATCATCTTCGGAAAATCTGTGTTCTGTATCAAAATCGTAATAGAAACCATTTTCAATGGCTGGTCCCCCGGCAAATTTAACATCTGGATACAATTTTTTCACCGCCGCCGCCATAACATGCGCCAACGAATGCCGTACAGTTTCAATAGGATATGACATAATAAAAACCTTTATTTATTAAAAAATTATGAATTGTTATTAATTATTACATTGAACGCGCCAATGCGCAAACAGAAATCTACACCCCCGCGGGGGTTGTAGTAGTTGTTGTGATAAAAAAGAACACAAATTTATTCATAACGCCATAAATAATAGTACTTATTTTAACAAATGTCAACGAACTTAAAAATCAATTATACACCCAAACAATACAGCGAAAAAGAAACACACACTGCCCCCGATTACAAACAGATGCCAAATCGCGTGCGAAAATTTCATTTTCCGCCACAGATAAAATATCACCCCCAGCGTATATGACAAACCACCCGCCAAAATAAACCACAGCCCACGCGTCGGAATATTATACAACATCGCTGGCAGTATAAACAGCAACGCCCACCCCATTAACAAATACAGACCAACAACCCATTTTGGTTGTTGCTTTGGATTGCGCACCTTTACAATTGCACCAAATATAACAATGGCCCACAAAATACCGAACACGGTCCACCCCAGGGGCCCGCGTAAATTCACTAATAAAAATGGAGTATATGTCCCCGCAATTAACGCATATATGGCAACACTGTCCCATATTTCGAAAAAACATTCCCCACGTCGCCCAATGGTCGCATGACACATTGTTGAACCAAAATACAGCGTTATCATTGTTACACCAAAAATCGCACACGATACCACCGCCCACGGATTATGCGCCAACGCGGCGAACACCACCAACAGTGTCAATCCCGCAATTGCCAACCCGACACCAATCCCATGGGTCAAGATATTCAAAACCTCTTCGGCGTGCGTGCTGGGACGTTCCCAACGGAATAATCCTGTGGCACGCAAAATCCGCAACAGCCGATTCGCCCGCGTATCAGATTTAACCTGTTTCAATTGTGTACGCTTTGTCTTTGTCATTTGATTATATCTCCTATACGGGCATTGACACGTTCGGCACCCATAACCTGCATAACAGAATACAGATCTGGGGTATTTGTGCGTCCCGTCACCGCCACGCGCAGATTCATGGCAACATCGCCATTTTTGACACCCGCGGCCACCGCAATCGCAACAATTTTATTCCACCAAGTATCCTTGTCATCGCAAATATCAAATGTTTCCAAAAACGCGCGCAACAAATCATGATTAAACGCGTATTCAGTATTTGGCACGAACAAGTCATCCCAGAAATAGGATACTTCATCCAAAGTCTGTTTCCATGTAATAAAATCTTTACGAATACGCTTTGGATTATCGCGTTCAATGGCCAGAATATTTTTCAGATATTCAGGGTTATCCCCGATTCGCGCCGCCCATTGTAAATCATATTCATTCGCCCATTCAACGACACACCGCACCAGTTCATCCACCGCCAGCGTCGCAATAAATTCGCGCGCCCACCATTCCAGCTTTTTCATATCAAACAGCGCACCCGACATAGGAATTTTTTTCGGGCGCAACGGATATTCCCAGATACTTTTTACCTGGCCCTTGCTTTTCGCTTCTTCATATCCAGACGCCGCAATATTCCCCAAATACTCCAGCACAGCCGCACACGGCCACCCATCGCGCAGGAAAAACGCAACATTTGCCTCGGGGTCATGACGCTTAGACAATTTTCTCTGTTTACCTGTTTCAGGGTCAATTTTATCTATGGTCGATGTATGAATGTACAACGGCGCCGTCCAGCCCATCATGCGGAATAATTGAATATGCAACGGGAACGACGGCAACCATTCTTCGCCACGGACAACATGCGTTGTGCGCATAAAGTGATCGTCGCACAGGTGCGCAAAATGATATGTTGGCAACCCATCGTTTGATTTGATTAAAACAATATCTTCATTATTTTCCGGGAAACCAATAGAACCACGTACTGCATCTTTACAGAAAATTCGCTGTTGTGGATTACCGGTCGAATATAAACGAATCGATGGCACATCACCCGCGTCCAGGCGGCGAATTATCTCTTCTTCTGTAATATCGCGATCGCGCGCAAATTCGCCATAAATACCGGTGGCAAATCCCGCAGCACGCTGATTTTCACGAATGCGCGCCATCTCGTCCGCGGTCAAAAAGCACGGATACGCCAGCCCACGCGCCAATAAATCTGCCGCCACACTGTGGTAAATATCACGTCGCTGGGACTGGTAATACGGACCATATTCCGGCACATCGTTATACTGCAAACCGAATCGGTGCATAGAATCTTTGATTATTTCTACGGCATCTGCAACCTCGCGCTTGGTATCCGTATCTTCGATGCGCAACATGAATACACCACCCGTGTCATACGCCAACTTGCAGTCAATTAACGCCTGGTACAGTCCGCCCAGATGCATATACCCCGTTGGACTGGGCGCGAATCGGGTTACAAACGCACCGTCTGGCAAATTTCGTGGTGGGAATTTTTCTTCCAGTTCCGCCAAAGTATATTTTGGTGCCGCGCCCAGCACCCGTGCAATTAAATCAGCCGATAAACCTTTACGCATTTTTATTTTCCTTTTCCCATTCTGATTTTAATTTTGAATATGTAAAAACATCACGCAATTCATTACGAAACATATAACTTTGCCGCCGAACCCCTTCACACATGTATCCAGCGCGTTTTGCAACAGATTCTGATTTTACATTATCAACATCCATAACTATTTCTATTCTATTGACGTCCATATTTTCAAATGCAAATTGTTCCAGTATCTTTACTGCACGCGTCATAATTCCATGTCCATTGTATTTTCTGGACAGCCAATATGCAATTTCTGCAATTTTATTTTTCTTTGAACTGATGTCTATGCCAATATTGCCAACAATTTGACCATCGTATATTATATAGTAAGAAGCATTATCCGTTTTAGACACCTTATACATATGGATATACATATCTTCTGGTCGTTTTACATCATCAACCCAAGACAAAAATTCACGCAAAAAATCACGTTCCGAACTGACAATATCAAACAATTTACGTGCATTATCAAACGATGGATCTATTTTTTTCAGCGTTATATCAGCATTCTGAATTATTCTTGGATATTCCATAATATAAAACCTTGTATTAATACTTTGTCAATTTTATACTAAATATATGGAAAAACAAGAACTAAGAACATTTGGTCGCCGTCATGGCAAAAAATTATCAGCACGTCAAACGATGCTGGTTGAAACTGTTTTACCAACTATTTTTCCCGAAAATTTACCGGCAAATACCGGTAAAATACTGGAGATTGGATTTGGTTCGGGTGAACATTTGCGCGAAATTGCCCGGCAAAACCCGGATAAAACAGTAATTGGCGCTGAACCATTTATGAATGGGGTTGCATCCCTGCTGTCGGCAATCACGGACGAATCGGGCGCGGTTCGCGATGAATATAAAAACATTCGTATATACCCGGACGATGTACGCGATTTTTTGCGCACAACCGATTCGAAATTTGACCAGATTTGGATATTGCATCCCGATCCTTGGCCCAAGGCACGACATGAAAAGCGCCGTCTGTTAAACGCTGATTTTTTAATCACATTGGTAAAATACCTGACCCATGGTGGTGAAATCATCATCGGCACTGACCACTGGGAATATTTTGATTGGATTATTGAAAACGCAAAAAATGCCAGATTACATGTATCCACGCCCGACATCGACGCTATTCATACCCGTTATCAAAATAAAAATATGGCTGGCACAAATTCACCAAAATATATGATTATACACAATTAATTATCGTTAACAAAAAATGCTGTTTTTGACCACAACTTTGGCCGAACAGATTGCACCAATCGCATTATCTGTTCCATACGTTCCTGGCTTAGCCCAAATGCAAATTGCAGCCCCCCGGCATAATCATCCCCCCACGCGTTCAATGCCGCATAAACCCGTCCGATAAAATCAGACTTGTTTCCTGTATCACGCGTCAATGCCAACATCAATCCCGTTGCCCGTATTTTTTTCAATTCCGAAAATACACCTGCCCAATCACACGGTTCCACCGTACTTACATCCAATCCAATAATTAAATCTTTATTAAAAAACAAATCATCGCGAATTAAATACAGCTGAGACACAAAACTGCTTAGACTTTCCAAATTCACAAAAACCTGGACCCCATCTGCACCAGATTTAAATACAGAATTAATTTTTTCTGCAATTTCCGAAATCCCATCTGCATCATCATATTCCAGATACAGACGGGCAAAAATTTTTATACGCTTATTTTCCAACCATGGCCAAACAATTCCAACTGCGTCTGGCGCCACAGAAATCATCTTCAATTTATTTGCAATTGCGCCATCTGCGGCCCGTGCCAAATCTGTTGCATCTGCGCCGGCCCCGCACCACAGTGCGACATTCTTTACATCAATAAAATTTTTCATCTCTATCATTGCGCTTTTTACTTTACCATAAATATGATATAATCAAAAGCAAATGAGATTCAGATTCGACAATATTTTACTGGGGCTGTTATGGACACTGGCAATGTCTTTGGCATCGATATTCTGGTTTAATACCGTATACGGCTTTAATATATTTTCTGGCCAACATTGGCAGTATTTGGCATATATGCAGGCTGCACACACCCCTGTTCGTGTTGGCTTTTACATATCAATGGTGGCAATAATATTTATATTCATATTTGGTCTGTATTTAATCATACGCCCGCGAACCCGTAAAATCAGATTGCCAATCAAACGCATTTCACATAATAAACACTATGATACCGATAAAAACGCATCAAATACTGCTGCTGTGCCGTCACAACAATCTGCCACATCAATCACAGCAAATGTTCCACCAGCCCAACCCCCTGTCGCCACCCAAACCAATACAACGGCACCATCGGCATCTGCCCGACCACCACGACTGGTTATTCCGATTACAGGTGGCGGATTTTCATCTGGACGCCTGGGCGCATCAAATCCACCCCAAACGGGAACATCAACCCCCACGGTCCAGCCTGCCGATTGGCCTGAATTACGTGAAATATTCACCAGTGCCGGCTATGTTGTAAAAACGGCCCCAAAAATAAAGGGCGTACAAATTGCATTGCTTGCAATTGGAACGAACGAAACGCTGTGGATGGGGGGTGTCGGGATAAAGACAACCGATATGCGTGCCGCAATAGACAAACTGGCACAAATATTTACCGATACCCTGGACGAAACATATATAAACATTAACGGCTTTGTTATCGCCGCCCCAGATGCGGCCACATCCGAATTCCAAGATATTTTGATGTTCAATACAACTAATGAATTACGCGACTATATAACGCGCATGCCTAATCCACCATTGCCCGATGACGACGACGGAATATTTGATGCATATTCTGAATACATAGACGCTGTCATTAATCACATAGGTAAAATTTAATGCAAATGACACAGACTGATGCAGAAAAAAGATTATCGGAAATGCACATGTCCGATATGCCAGTTATGGAATTCGCCCGGGCGGGCGCACATGTTGACAGCGATTGGTTTGTAAAATACAAAAAATTATGCCATGAATTTATGATGTCATTGACCGACTCTGTCGAAGGTTTAGTTATGCTAAACCTGACCCAGGACGAATTTATGGCATTAATAATGGGACGCGCGGTACCTGCGAATACATCATTCCGATTACGCGTACCGTTAACTTGGGGCGGTAAATTGGATATATCTAATATGTTTATGTGTCGCACTTTTCCGACATCCATGCGTCTGGACGAATTTATAATTGAACAGTCCGGAGCCCGTACCGTATGGCTGCCCAACCCTGCGGGCAAAGTTTATGTCCCCCAGCATAACATATCTGGTGGCGACGGCGGGAACGCAACATCTGACAGACTCAGTCAAATTGCCGCACAAATTGTTGCGGCACGTGGTATGGGACAATAAAGCAATGACATGCACAGAACTTTTATTATCATTACAAAAACACGGTGCATATATGGCAGCGGGCTGTGACATGAAAAAATCGCTGCTGTTAAATCAAACACTGCAAAACATGCGTACCGCGATTTTGCCAGAATTTATGATTGAATTATATAAACAATGTGGCGGGATTAACCTGGGGAACGCATATATATTTGGCCCCGATCCAGTTGAACGTGGAAAAAACTATCCCATCCCCAGCATAACAGATATCAATCGCGACATTGCTAAATTTCAAAACATACTGAAACAAAAGACCGTATTTGGGCGCAACGATTTATTTTGGTTTGCATTTGACCCGTTTGGCATATGTTATATGCTGGACAATATAACATTAAACCCTTTGCGCAAATATGACGATCCGTATCGTGCGATATATGACTGCTTAATCGCGGGGAAAATATAAAATGAAAAAACTGTCTGTATCTTTATCTGGCCATCATACATCCATTTCCATGGAACCAGAATTTATTGACGCCCTGCATAAAATCGCATTACGCCAGAAAAAATCTGTTGCGTCAATCATTGCACAAATTGATTCCACCCGTACCCCCGACAC
Organism: Candidatus Enterousia avistercoris; assembly: GCA_017694255.1. Taxonomy (GTDB): domain Bacteria; phylum Pseudomonadota; class Alphaproteobacteria; order Rs-D84; family Rs-D84; genus Enterousia; species Enterousia avistercoris. The sequence goes on from JADINC010000028.1 coordinate 15,921, forward strand.
CAATTTATCGTCCGCCATACGAATTTGGGTATTAAAAAACATAAAGTAAAAAACGCTGTATGTGCATGAAATCATGCACATACAGCATTTTTTAATCACGCGATTTCAATTTAAACAGATATACACACACAATCGAAAACATTAATATTATCCCCAACCATCCATCACGTCCGATCATACGATACGGGGTATAATGTGCGCCCGCCACTGTTCCATCTGTGGCCCCCGCTTGCCCAATTGGTATACTGGCCAATATCGTGCCATCAGAATTTATAAACGCACTAATTCCTGAATAATTTGCGCGCACAATTGGCAACCCTGATTCAATTGCATACCGACGCACCATATCCAAATGCTGATATGTTCCTGGTGTTCGTCCGAACCAGGTATCATTTGTAATATTCAAAATCACATCGGGCAACGTCCCCGATGGAACCAAAGAATCTGAAAATATTATTTCATAACATATTGCCGGCGCGAAACTAAGCGTACGCCCATTAATATCAATATTTATAATTTCTGGCCCTGTACCTGGGGTTAACAGACCTGGCGTTGGGATTAAATCACCAAATGGCCGATATTCCCCAAACGGCACCAGATGCGATTTACTGTACACATGCTGAATATCACCATTTGGTGATGCAACAATCATTGAATTAAACATTTTTTCATCTGAATACGACGTTGCCCCCAAAATAATATTTTTGTCCAGCGCATCTGCCAAAGGTATATTATCACCATCAACCACAACAAATGGATATGACGTTTCTGGGAAAACAATTAAATCTGGATTTCCCGGTTTCCCAGCTAAATCCATTAAGCCGCGGATATTTTCAACCGCATTACGCAAGGCATCATCCCGTGAATGCGACGCTTTTTGTACGGCACTGCGTGCTGGTTGGACGACACGAATGACTGGCCCATCATGCTCAATTATTTTTGATTGCGAAATATTTTTCTGGCCATACAACACCCCAACCAGTCCCAACACAACAAACACAGCCAACACACACCACTGCCGCCATTTACGCCATGCACCAATTAATTCGGCCAACGCAGCAATTCCCCCAACGATTACAAATGTTAATCCCAACGCCCCCCACAAAGACATAGAATTCGCCAACCCCAACCACGGCATTGCAATATTTGCAATTGGATTCCACGGAAATCCAGTAAACGCCCATTCACGCAACCACAAAATCAAAACCCACGCCGCTGCAAACAAAAATGGTCGCACCGCCCCCCCTGACCGATTCCGTGCAACCAGTATAAATGGAATTGAAAATATCAATGCCCCAACAATGCCAATTCCCAATATCCCCGGCACCGTCCATATTGCAAACTGGGCGGCCAATTCCGGCACAACATATATAGAATTCAAAACCCACCAAAACATAGCCACAGCATACGCCGCACCAAACGACGCCGCACAACCAAATGTTTTCCAAAATCCAGAATTTAAATTTGTTGCACCATGTACAATCAACTTGTATGCCAGCAACACCGCCAGCATTGTTGCCCACCACATATTATATGGCGCAAACCCCAACGCTGCGACACCACCCAACGCAAACATTATCGGATATATCCAGCCGCCCAACTTTATATTTTCAATGCGTTTAAACCATGTAAAAATTCGCCCCCCTGGACAACAAGACAAATCGCTGCATACGGCGGAATCCTGTACATAGGGATTTTTTATCCCCAATTTTTTTAATATATTTATTTCCATATTTTCCATTATTTCTGCATCGCTGTTTTTTATATGATCATACCCTTGCAAATGCAACATCCCATGCACAACCATATGGGCCACATGATCCGAAACAAGGATGTTTTCTTGCTGTGCTTCGCGCAGAACAGTATCCAACGATATATAAATATCCCCCAACAAAACATCATCACCTAATTCAAATGACAAAACATTTGTTGGCCGATCAATACCGCGGTATTTTTTATTCAGCGCATGTATTTCCGCATCATTGGTCAGTGTAATAGACACCTCTGCCCCGGCTGCAACATTCGTCGCAGCCGCGCGTGCCACGCGTTCAAAATTAATTTTATATTTACGCCAACGCGCATCATTATAATTAACAAAAACCTTCATTTTTTCACATCCATTACACATTAGTTTTTTTATCGTTCAAAACGCTGTATACGCCAATATCATGCACATAGCCAGTTTTTTCTATACTGCTTTTTGCTTTATCAAACGATGCCAGTTTTTGATTTTTAATTTTTTCACGAACCCGTTTTACATCTTTATTTACCCGTGCATTTCCATTTTTAACAGACAACTCAAAATTCTTTAACGCCGCATCCAGTTTTCCTTGTTTTTCATACGCCACCCCCGCATTATATTGTGCGGCCGCATATTGACTTTTATCCCCAATATCATGCAGTATTTTTCGCGCATATTTTATTGCATTATCATATTGTCCCAACTTATTATATGTCGCCGCCAAATCGTTATACAGCAACGCATTTTTTGGATATTTTTTCACCATTTTGGAAAGTTCTGATAACGCACTGTTATAATCACCTGATTTATATTTTTCAATTGCATTATTATATTCTTGTTCATATCCAATCGCATACGTTTTAACCGCAATATCATGTCTTTTCTGCGAACCATCAATATGGCGCACAAATTCTGTATTCCCCAGTTCGCATTTACCATTTCTGCATTCTGCCAAAATATCTTTTGGCAAATAATCCGAAACCACGTCCCACCCTGCCAACGATTGCCCATCGGCATTAACAGGATTTTTTAACCATTGTTTAAATTTTGCATATGTATCACGGTTAACACGTCTGTTTTCTGCATCCCCTGTAAAAAAAGCTGTTTTTTCCTGTCCCATTACTGTATAGAACTCGTACATTCCATTAACCGGGCAATCCATCAGCATTTGTGGCGAAATATCACCAGTGATTAGCCCAGCTTCCAGCCAACGTCGCCATGCCATTCCGCGTCCGCCCGCTAAAAATCCACCCAATTTATCCGCCAACGTCCCAGATTCCGCACCATTCAAAAATTCCTGGCCAAAACTGGTTGGTGCGCTAACTGGATATTTTGCAAAACATTCTTCAATCAAGCTATCTGGGGTCGCATAACCATATTCATCATAAATTTTTCGCAGTTTATCAAATCTATTCTGGTGATTTTTATCATTTGGATTTTCTATCAATTTTGAATACGCATTGTATACTATTGAACTCAGCCCCAATGCTTTACTGGTTGTATTCATATTTACCCCACGCATTGCAACATCATAGCAATACAACACGAAATACGTTTCGCCTTCTTCCAGATGCCAACGCGCCAGTTCATATGCCTCGTCCGTGGTAATAGGCGGTGTATCCAATGTAACACGACTGCCGTCTTTTAATAATGTTGAACCAAAACCGATGGTCGGCACATTTTTAGAATCCAGATATGGCGTATGCAGCCCCTGGTCATTTACATGCACACCTTCCTTGGCAATTAAATCAGCAATTAAAAACGGGGTTATCGGGCGTATTTTATTTAAAAATTCACCATATGTACCGGGCGCTGCAATATCATAGTCTTCTGAATCAATTGTCTTTTCTTTGACTGTATCTATTCTATCCGCCACATAGTCAGCCACGACATACCCGCCCCCAATCGCGGACAACCCAAACAACCACAAAATATGCGCCGATGCATTCGGATACTTTTTCATCAGTTTTAATATCGCACTGTTTTTGTATACAGTTTGC
>JADINC010000029.1 GCA_017694255.1 Candidatus Enterousia avistercoris
ACCCTTGCCGATCGTCGGCAGCGTCAGATGTGTATAAGAGACAGATGCAGATGAATTCTATGATGAATGGTTAATGAAAATAAAACCAAAACTGATTGCAAATAAATTCCCGGATGCCGAAGTAATCAAGGTTTCTTGTCTGGATATGTGGACACCACGCGAATATCGATGCGACGGTGCATGGTCGCCAATGGAGACAGATGTACGCATTATCAGATATCACGATGTGCCATTTGGTGAAACTGGACACGCGTTGCATTTGCCACCGTATCCGGCATCAACAAATCTCGCAAAAAAAATTGATATTTTTATCCCTAAAATTCATTTGGCATATTTGCGGGTATCGGACAGAAAACAACGGTATGATTTCTATCTGCGCAATGTGTCCCAAAATGCGGACCCTGTATCATACAAACACGCACTGTCCATTATGAATCAAAATGTGGAACTGAAACCATATTTTGATTTTTGGTCGCGCATGTGGGCAACTTTTCACGGGTGGAAATTATATTTTCAAATCTATGAAACAATGAAAAAACACAGGAGAGAGAAAAAATGAAAAAAATACTGAAACACATATGGTTCCGTTTTCGAAATATAATTACGTTGCGCCCCATACGCAAATGGATTATGCGCAAAATAGAACTGCCAAAATTACAACGCATTGTGCAGTTGGTCGAATCCCAATACGATGGACGCGCAGTATTAATTTTTCAACACAAGATGTTCGATATATACGGCAAAGAATGCTTTAACGGCGGGGCCGAACGCTATGTTGTGGATTTAGCGGATATACTGGCGGCACGGGGATACAGACCAATACTGATTCAGATGGGAAATCCAGATGGTGAACTGTGGCATCGGGATATTAAAAATTTAAGAATTTTTGGATTGCCAACAAATAACTATGTATTAACATCTGCGCTGTTCAAAAAATACGAATTTGTTATTTATTCTGGCGCAACCCAATGGGGTAAAAAACTGCATCCTAATATTATGATTTCACATGGTATTACATGGGATACACAAAGTGATAATATATACCCGCACGCAATATTAAAACTGTTCGATGGTGTCGATAAACTGGTATCGGTTGATACAAATACTATTTCGTGGTTGCGTACAACATTTGCAAAAACTATGCAGGATTTTAATGCGGTATATGTGCCAAACTATGTCGATACAAAACTGTACAAACCCATCGCGCGAAAACCAGATGGGAAAATACATATAACATTCCCGCGACGCGCATCCCCAGAACGCGGATATTGGCTGATGTCAGATGCGTTGCCACCAATCATGGAAAAATATAAAAATGTTGTATTTAACTTTATCGGATTTGCACATGGTGATAAAATTAAAAACGATATAAACAGACTGATAAAACTATTCCCGGGGCGCGTCAATCACCGCATTGTCGAACCAGACGACATGCCCCAGGTATACCAAGAAGCAGATATATCGTTAATTCCAACACTGTATAGCGAAGGCACATCCCTGTCCTGTCTGGAGGCACAAAGTACTGGCAACATTGTAATTTCGACAAATGTTGGTGGTTTACCAAATTTAATAATTGATGGATATAACGGAATTTTAATAAACCCAAATGCGCATGATTTAATGACAGCACTGGATATGGTATTGGCGAATGCGCAATTGCGTAAAACACTGTCCCAAAACGCTGTTTCTGTGGCGCGCGCGTTTGACAAGTCTGTATGGGAACAACGATGGGGTAAAATTATTGACGAAGCCAAGGGGAATTAACATGAAACTGTGGGGAACTAAATCCCGTCAAAGCAAAATATCTGAATACTTGCAGTCTGTAAAAAAACTGGGGCTGGATGTTGGGGCAATTTGTGCAGATATAACAAAAAAACTGCCCATTTCTGATAACAGTTTTGATATTGTTTGGCACGCGGGGGTTATAGAACATTTTTCTGATGCCGAAGCACAATTTATTATAAATGAAAATGCACTGGCGGATATTTATCACAATTTACCAACGTGCGATAATATAAACCAAGGATACTTGCTGGTAACCACAGGAGAAAAATAAGCATGCCAACCAATAAAAAAGTTTCTGTTATAATACCTTTTTATAACGAATACGATTACCTGGAAAATACAATTATGTCTGTATTACTTCAGTCGTATAAAAACATAGAAATTTTGGTCGTTGATGATTCTGGGGTACATGGTGTACGCCAGGCGTTAAATAAAATAAAAAAAGATCGACGAATACGTTTACTGGATTATGGCGTTAATCGTGGTGTATCGGCCGCACGAAATTTTGGCCTGGATAATGCAACAGGCGATTGGATTTATTTTCTGGACGCGGACGATTTTATCAGTTCTGGATTTATCGAAAGATGCGTCCGTGCAGCAGAATTTGCAAATTTACCAGTCGCAGGAATTATCCGACATATGAATATACCTGATAAACATATCGCCAGATTTGGCAGCAACAGTATGGATTTTGTGATATACCCAATTGATACAATTGGTGGCACAGATGTCGCCGCAATGCACCACCAATACATATATGAAAAAAAATTCCTGGACGATAATAAAATACGATTTTGCGACGGACTGGTGTTTGGCGAAGATTTATTATTTTATTTGTTGGTTGCACATTATGCTAAATTTGCGTCTTTAACAGGTGGTGCGTTTTATTATTTTCGTGCCCCCAGCCCAGAAAAAGTCAGACCATACAGAACACAAGACTGTAAAAAATGGGCCATAACAAAACAAAAGTTTGAAACGGAATATGCAAAAATTATCGCACTGTATAAACCAGGTTTTAAACATCCTGATGCAGAAAATTTGATAAAGGGAATAACACGCATGGCAACGCCACAAATGCGCACACCATGGTGGGGACGAATGATATCTGGGGTGATTCCTGTGCGAAAATGGCGGCGAAAAGTTCGCAGCCATTTTGCACAACGTTGCAATTAACCCGCGCGTCCATAAACAACCCAATCAAACCGGGCATCTGCGGTGCTGGCACCGCCACCATTCCAGCGAACCTGGACATTGAATGATGATGTTGTTTTGGAATGGGTCAGTAAATTTATTGTCAAACATCCGACATTTTCAAAACTGTCAAATGCCTTTGGCATTGCAATCGCGGTATAGTTCGTATCGGCCATTGTAATGGGCAACATAATCGGGCCCGTTCCATTGTTTGTTCCGCCCTGTTCTGTCCAACCACTGTTATATTTGCGATACCATGTATATCCATTTTCTGCACTGGGGAATTGCATTTCTGTAATGCAATCAATAATACCCGCGGCATCAGATACGACAACATGTCCGCCCGGGGTTATGCCATCGTGAACACGCAGTGTCCAATTTGTTGTGTCAACCGTTATTTCACCAATGGCGCCAATAAAATTATTATGAGATGTCGCACTACCGCGACGAATTTGAATTTGTCGTGACATAAAATATTCCTTTTTAGTTTGAAGTAAATGGAAATAAAAAAATTGCGCCACATATGGACGCAACATGTGTGTGATTATATCATAAAAAGTGAAAAAATTCAATCTATTTCAATTCGTCTGCTAATGTAGCAATAGCGATTGCGTACCAATTCGAACTGTTCCACTTTTTTATCCGATAAAAATTTGGATACGTTAAATATGCGTATATAACCGGCTGGGGCGCAACATCGGTATCAATGGCATTTGGGTCCGTTGTAGGCGTATTTTGTGCCGTGGCGCGCGTTTCCTGGATTAATTTAATATCCGCAACCAGACCTGCCGTCATA
>JADINC010000030.1 GCA_017694255.1 Candidatus Enterousia avistercoris
ACGTCTTACCTTGGCACCGAATTCACCCGCAATCAATTCGGCGGTATCGGCATCAATAGATTGATTTTGGGATACCATCATGCCCATTTCCATCAATTTTTTGATAACGTTTCCAACCTTTTCTGCCATGGCGGCGGCCAAATCTTTGACCGTAATTGTATCGCCCAGGTTAACCACATGTTCAACCTTTTGCGGGGCGGTAAATATGGCGCGTGCTTTTTCACGGAAACGTTTCAATGACGCTTCGGACCGCCGGCGATTTGCGCCACGCAGTCCAATTTCATCATCGTCATCATCGCCACCAATTACAATATCGTGCAGTGATATTTTTCCAGATTTTTTGAAATCTTTCTTTGCATTACCAAATTTAGATGGTCGCGACATGTTAATATCATCGTCATCGTCCCGATTTTGGCGACCACGTGGCGCCGAATTGGTGAATTGTTTTTTTTGCGGGGTTGTTTTTTCTGTATCCCCAGGTGCCACGTCCGGGGCCACTGGTGTACTTTCGCGTGCAGCCAGTTGTTCTTTGACCTGTTCATATTCGCGATTTTCGCGTTCGATTTCCGCTGCGCGCGCTGCGCGTGCTGCTTCTTCGGCGGCGGCACGTTGTTTGCGTTCTTCTTCGCGGGCACGGGCCGCGGCCAAAACCGCACGCAATTTATCATCCGCCGCATTATGCGATGCGGTTGGCGTGGTCGGTTCTTCGCGCAATTCTTTGCTGCCGGGGGCAACAACACGACGCCGGCGTTCAACGAACACCGCATCGCCCTTTTTGCTGGCCACCTGATCGATTGTTACAGATTTTCCAAGTGTTAATGTCGCCATATTTCAACCCTGATATAATTCAACCAATTTGTTTTATTTTTTTAGTCTTCGCCCTGGGTAATGCCGTATGCCAGTTCGCGTGCCTTCATAATAACGCGCCCCGCCAGACGTGGACTCATAGTATCTTCGCCAACAATTTCGACCAATTCATCAGTTGATAAATCTGCCAAGTCATTTAACGATTTGATTCCTGCATCGCCCAATTTCATTATAACCGGACGTTTTATAAAGTCAAAGTTCAATAAATCATCCGTCATACCCAGTTTGTGGCCTGCATCTTTGTATTCTTGTTCTTGGCGTTCCAGGTATGTCCGTGCACGATTTTGTAATTCCGTGGCCAGTTCTGCATTGAATCCCTGGATGCTTTCCAGTTCGCTGATATCAACAAATGCGATTTCTTCGATTGTGCGGAATCCTTCGGTAATTAACAGGTGCGCCAACATTTCATCCACATCCAGACCGCGTATGAACAAGTCTGTTTTTTCTTTAACTTCTTTGGCGCGGCGTTCTTGTTCTTCGGCTTCGTTCATAACATCGATATTCCATCCGGTTAATTGTGATGCCAGACGTACGTTTTGTCCACGGCGCCCAATTGCCAATGATTGTTGATCTTCATTAACGACAACCGCCGCACTGCGCGTATCTTCGTCAACGATAATTTTTGCGACCTTGGCCGGCTGCATCGCGTTAACGATAAATACCGCCGGATCTTCGGAATACAAAATAACATCGATTTTTTCGCCGTTGCATTCGTTAATAACAGGCTGGATACGTGTGCCTTTGATACCAACGGTCATGCCAACCGCATCAATAGATGGATCTTGGGTTTCGACGGCAATTTTCGCATGACTGCCAGGGGCACGTGCAACAGATTTAATTTTTATAACGCCTTCATAGATTTCTGGAACTTCTTGGACAAACAGTTTTTCCATGAACATCGGGTGCGTGCGGGTCAAGAATATTTGCGGCCCAGAATTTGAACGCGAAACATCCATAATTAATGCACGAACACGGTCGCCAACCGCCAAACGTTCGCCCGGTATCAGTTCTGTACCCTTGATATACCCTTCGGCTTTGCCGTTAATATCAACGAACACATTGCCAAATTCGATACGCTTTACAACGCCACTGACAATATCGCCAATATTATCTTTGAATTCTTCGTACTGGCGTCCTTTTTCTGCATCACGAACGCGCGCAGTCATGATTTGGCGTGCGGTTTGGAATGCCATACGTCCAAATTCTGGTTCTGGCAATGCGTCTTCGACCACGTCGCCAACATGTGGATTTGGTGCGTATTTTTTTGCTGCATCCACTGTTAACATTGTATTTGCGTCATATTCGTCGCCCTTGGCCGCGGGGGATTCTATAACTTCGAATAATCGTTTTACATGAATAGAACCATTTTTGCGGTCAATTTCTGCGGTTATATTAAATTCTTCGCCGTATTTATGCTTTGCGATTTTTGCGATTGCCGCCTCTAGCGATTCAATAACGATTTCACGGTCGATTTGCTTTTCCTGGGCCAGTGAATCAATAGCCAGCAATAAATCTTGACGTGGCATGGATACAAAAGACATACCTTTCTCCTTTGGGTATAGTTTTTATGTCGTCTTTATCGAAAGAGCGGGGTTTTTCAACCCCGCTCTTAAAAAAACTTTTTAAGAACAGTGATAATTATAACCACGATTCGCGTAAATGCAAGAAAAATCTGAAAAATTTGCATTTTTATGTTTGATATTTGTTAAATATATTTGACGGGGTATATTTTGGGCTTTATACTGCGAAATATGAAAATATTGAACCGGTATTTTTCGCGTCAACTGGTCGCGATTTTTATAATGCTGTTATTAGTGCTGACGGGGTTGGCATGGATGTTGCAGATTATGTCCATGATGAAACTGTTGCTGAATTACGGCATTGAATTAACCAGTTTCTTTGGTTTGACCATTTTGATGGTTCCGTTTATTATTTCTATTATTATACCGTTTGTTGGTTTTATTGCGGTTATATTTGTTTATAATAAATTAATTTCAGACAATGAAATAACTGTTATAGCGGCATCTGGTCTGGCACCTGGGCAGATTGCGCGCCCGGCATTAATACTGGCCACTGTGTTAACTGTTTTGCACCTGGTGTTAAATTTATGGATTGTCCCGATAACCCAGTCGAATTTTTACAGTACGCAATGGAATTTGCGATATGGTCTGGCGCATATGAAATTGCAAGAATCTGCGTTCACACAACTGGCGGATGGTCTGGTTGTGTACGTGGATAAAGTGTCTGGCCATGATTTATCCCAGGTTATGTTATCTGATATGCGGGACGAAACAACACCGATAACAATTTTCGCAGAAAAAGGAAAACTGGTTTCGACGGCGCGCGGGTTGTCTATTGTTATGACGAACGGTTCGTTGCAAACGCACGGCAACACAATGACAACAGGCACATTTGACAGTTTTGATATGGATTTAAACGTTGCCGACAAAGAAGGTGAATCGTCTTTTCGTGTTCGGCGAATTCCAACATCGACATTGGTAAAATCTGTATTAGATTCACCATCGGAAAAGCAACATAAAATGGTGTTGTCTGAATTGGCGACGCGATTTTTGGGGCCGATTATGAATCTGGTATTGGCGGCATTGTGTGCGGTTATTTTGTTGCGTACATCGCTGTTGCGCCGCCGTGCCAGTTTTGCCCCTGCAATGGCGGTTGCGGCAATGGCGGTTGCGATGGCGGCGTTTATGTCAATGTCGAATATGTTAGACAGTTTAACTGATTTCTTGTTATTGGCACTGGGGGTATTTGTGGTACTGGGCGGGATATTATTTGCGTTATTTAAAAAATGAAAAAGCGGGTTGCATTTTTATTATCTGTTTTAATCCCCGGTTTGGCCAGGGCGGCGTCTGTTGACATCGAAACGCCAAAAACGATTACTGCGGACAAAATTGAATATGATGTACAATCAGAAACAATAAAAACCAGTGGTAATACCGAAATAGTTAATGAATCGGGCCAGCGCATGACCCTGACGGATTCATACCTGTCAAAGAATGGCGACAGTTTATCTGGGGATGACATAAAACTGTGGCTGGGGGATCATGTATATGTAGAATCTGATAATATTACCCGTCGCGGTGTTGAAACAGTGGCGTACAATGCGACATTTACCGCGTGTGATAATTGCGACGCGTTTGGTGATGCGTGGAAAATAACAACGCAAAAAATCGTCCACGATATGGACAGTCGCATGTTGCGATTTTATAACCCAGTGTTGCGAACATATGATATACCTGTGTTTTGGTTGCCTTTCTTTGAAATGCCAGACCCGGGGGTTAAGCATAAAACTGGTTTTCTAATGCCAGATTTTGGTTCGACTAATAATATGGGTACGCAAATTAACCTGCCGCTGTATATTGCGTTTTCCGATACGCATGATATGACGTTCACCACATCATACCTGACCCAGGAAAATCCGCTGTTCCAGATAGAACATCGGTTAAATCTGGATCATTCCCAGTATCGGACACATGGTGCATATACGCATAATCGCGATGGCGAAGATCGTTGGTACATATTTAACAATGATGTAATAGAACTGGGTGAATATGCGCGCGCAACGGTATTCTTGGAACGTGCATCAGATAAAACATTTTTACAAAAATACGGATTTTACGGGGACCAGCCATATTTAGATTCTGGCGCAACGTTGGAATTATTCGGGCAATCTGGTTATGTTGTTGCCGACGCGCATATATTCCAAGAATTGCGCAGTACGGCGGGACATTATTCATCGCCATCGGGCAATATTTTGCCGAACGTTCGCGCAACATATCAAACCGCGCCATTATTCAAAGAAACATATTTAGAATTTGATGCAGACGTTCTGGGGATATCTGGGGACGGCACATCGTCCCAGCGCTTGATTGGTGATGCGCGTATTGTTTCGCCATGGACGCTGTGGTGGGGAAACAGAATTACCGCCAGTTTATCAGCCAGGTACGACGTCTATAATTTTCATAACACAGAAATGGTCGATTTTTCTGAATTTTCTGGGGTACGCGACAGATTTTTACCCAGTGGATATCTGGAATGGTCATTGCCATTGTTTCGGCCAACTGATACATGGACCCAAATCATAGAGCCAAAGGCGCGATTGACTATTATGCAGCATACCGATGAATACCAATTCGGTTTGAACAATGATTCGGCCGGTGCATTATTGTCTGATGCGACACTATTTTCGGACAATCGTTTTTCCGGGCTGGATTTATGGGAAAACGGTTCGTATGCGGATTATGGTGTACGATATGCCGCGTTCAACCAAGACGGCCATATGTTCGAACTGTTTATTGGGCAAACATACGATTTCAAAGACATGGACACAACGGATCCAAACAGTGGCTTTAAAAATGGCGCATCGGATTATGTTGGTCGTCTGGAATATAATAATACAAAATGGATTGATTTAAACACGCGGTTCAGATTATCCCAAGAAGACCTGTCCATGCGTCATATTGAAACATCGGCAATAATTGGGACATCAAAAAACTATATTGATGTTGGCCATATTTGGTCCCGCCAGTTCATAGATGCATATACCACGGGCGACGATATAAATGAATTAATGGCGGGGATTGGTATCCAATTGACGGATCGGTGGTCGATGCGCTTTAATGCCATATACAATATGACATATGGACGGTTCCAGCGTCATACAGGTGGAATATTCTATACGCATCCGTGTTATTATCTGTCGGTGGAATACCGTCGTGATAACGCGATAAAAGAAGACTATGTCGGAACAACAACGTTCCAATTCCGTTTCGGGATGAGCATAAACGGCCAACAATACTAAAATTTATCCAAAGGAAGACAGAATATGAAAAAAATCGGGTTATTTGCAATTATTTATTTAGCATTGATGCCAGTGGCGTTTGGTGCCAGTGTTGTTGCATCTGTGAACGGAAAGCCAATTACCGATGCTGATATAACTGCACGCACAACCTTGATGAATAAACAGGGAAAAACATCTACTGATAACAGGCGCCATGCGTTGCAAAATATAATTGACGACAGTGTCAAATTGGCGTACGCGGCAAATTTTAACGCTGTGCCCGATGACAGGGTTGTCGAAGAAGAATTGAAAAAAATGAATCTGGGCGATTTATCGGCCACCGAACGCGCAATGGCGACCGATGCATTGCGTGCAGAAATCGCATGGCAAATAATTGTGGCACGAACAATTTTACCAACTGTGGATATTACTGAATCTGATATACGCGCCATGCGCACAGAAATTGCAACAGACCAAGGGCTGCCCATTGAAATGACGATTGTGCGATTAATTGATATTCCTGCTGATGTTGCAGCAAAATTAACCAAACCGACCAGCTGTGATGACGCCATGGACATGGCGCGTCGCCTGGGTGGGGCGCCACAAAAGTTTACAGCGATTCAGTACGAACTGGCCACAGATATTCGCGAACGTGTGGTAAATTTGCCACTTTTGACATGGTCGCCCGTGGTTGACCGTTCTGTATTATTGGTGTGCGATACGAAAAAGACCGATGAATACGGCAAATTAGACGAAGTTATCGAACAAAACGCTAAATTTAAGCAAGCAATGTTTATCGCGGATCAACAATTAAAACAACTGCGTCGCAAGGCGGTTGTTGTAATAAATGACGACAGATATAAATTATGAAAAAAATCCTGTTTAATTTGACTGATGCAGAACTGGCCCAGTTTGTTGAAAACATGGGATTGCCCCGTTTTCGTGCAAAGCAAATTCGTGAATGGTTAAATCGTGGGGCACCTGATTTTTCGGTGATGAAAAATCTGCCGGAAAAATTGCGTGATGATTTAAATGTGGCGGCACAAACACTGCCACTGCGGGTGGTAAAAAAACTAGAATCGTCTGATGGCCAAACAACCAAATTTTTGTTGGGACTGGGGGATGGTGAACAAATAGAATGTGTTTTGATGCGCACCAGTTATGGCAACAGCGTATGTGTCAGTTCCCAGGCTGGGTGCGCCATGGGGTGCAAATTCTGTGCCAGTACTCTGTTGGGATTAAAGCGCAATTTAACAGTAAATGAAATCTATGCGCAAATTCTGGTCGCCCAGTGGGAATTGCGCACAGACAGATTTTCCGACAAACCGATTCGACCAAACGGCGATGCCAATAATGGCGATGTATCGCATATTGTCGTTATGGGCACGGGCGAACCGCTGCAAAATACCGAAAATGTTATCGGTTTTATTGAACGCGCAAATTCAGACATGGGCATCGGGTGGCGCAAGATTACAGTATCGACATGTGGAATTGTGCCTGGAATTCGCGAACTGACCCAGTGGGGGCGACCAATTAACCTGGCGATTTCGTTGCATGCGCCAACAGACGCACTGCGCAGTCAAATTATGCCGATAAATAATAAATATAAAATAAATGAAGTGCTGGATGCGGCGTTTGAATTTTCTGGGCTGCATAACCGGCAATTGATGATTGAATATATACTGTTGGCGGTGCGTGGCGAAAATAACGAACCAGAATTATTAAACTGTACGCCTGAATATGCGGAAAAATTATCTGAACTGTTGCGTGGCAAAAATTGTATGGTGAATTTGATTCCATGGAATGCGGTGGATGAACGCGATTTTGTATCGCCATCTGGTAATGCGGTACATCGATTCCAGGATATTTTGATTAAAAACGGCATACATACCCGCATACGGCGCGAACGCGGCAACGATATTGGCAGTGCATGTGGTCAATTGCGTCTGAAACACACCCAGGATTAACATACATGAAATTAAAATATATAACTGTTGGCGGAATATCTGATTTAACCAAAATGGATGACATTATAAAGATTTTGCGTGCGGCGCCGAATGCAGAACTTGCCCTGGATGCGCATCCTGATGATATAAAAATGGGAACTGCCCGTCGTGTGTGGTTTGAAAACATACTGCGTACTGTTAAAAACATGTCGCGTAATTTGCATTTGGTAGTACGTGTTAACGGACAATGGGCCGAAAAGTTTTGTTGCGGTAATATTCCATATGATTTGATTGAATATTTTTATTTAATGCGCAAAACGGGGCTGCCAGTTATAAAGCGTTGGCAAATTAATATTGCTGATAACCACCCTGGGGTATTTCAATCTGGCAATGTTGCAAAGTTATTAAAGAACTATCAAAATTATGAATTTATATTTCAATACAGTCCCAAAGAATATCGTCGCATACATCGCTTAGATGAAACAGGTGCCAAATTTTCAGTAATTTATAATATTAATAATACGTTGTTGCCCCCGATGTTTGATAATCATCCCCAGGGATACGCAGGCAATATATCCCCAGAAAATGTATCTGAACGCATTGCGCGTATTGCCTTGTACGCCAACCAGCGACGTGATATATGGATTAGTGCTGAAAAAAAATTAAAAAATCCAATTACATCAGAATTTGATATCGCGCGGGCATTAAAATATATTAAAAACGCGAATGCGGCAATGCGATAAATAAAACCCGCATTTGCGGGTTTTGTTTTATTTATTTGGAATAATCTTGATTTCCACACGACGATTTTGCTGGCGCCCGGCGGCGGTTGAATTATCCGCAATCGGGTTAGATGACCCCATAGACAGAATTTCAAACCGCGTGGCAGCAACACCTTGGCCTTGCAGATATGCGGCAACCGCGTTTGCGCGATTCTGGGCCAGTGTTTGGTTGTATTGTGCGCTGCCCGTGCTGTCGGTGAATCCCATAACCATAACGGTTGAATTGTCGTATTTATTCAAAACCTTGGCCACGGAATTTAATGTTGAATAAAATCCAGCGTTTATGTCCGCAGAATCTGTTTTGAATGTAATATTGCCCGGCATAACCAGACGAATATTATCGCCATCGCGAATAACACTGACCCCAGTGGACGCCAGTTCTGCGCGCAGTTCTGCTTCTTGGGTATCCATATAATACCCGACGCCACCACCCAGGGCGGCGCCCGCCAGACCGCCAACCAGTGCGCCGGCGCCATGGTTGTTTGATACCAACGCGCCTGTTGCCGCGCCTGTTGCCGCACCAATTGCGGTGCCCCATACGGCGTTAGATGTTTGGGCCTGGCCCGTGTATGGGTTAACTGTTGTACATGCCGCCAACAGTGACACAGATGTTGCAAAAACGATAAATTTTTTCATGTCTTTCTTTCCTTTGTGTTAAATCTTGTACGTATATTATATATTTTTAAACAGAACTATCAATAATGTTAATTATTCACACGGAATTTATTTTTTTACCGGTTCCAGTTCTTTTATTTCCTTGGTCTGCGGGATATACATGCGTGGATTTCCTGCATATCCCAACGCCGCATGATGCGACGGAATTAAAAATTCCGGCAGCGGACTGCACGCGCCCATCGCCATAAACCCGGCCAGACGCGGATCGTTAAATGCATATTGTTTGTCCGCCTCTATCGGGCGATGGTACCATCCCTGGAATATCACCAGTTGTTTTTTGTCATCCAGTTTCATGATATCCATTGGTGAATATAATAATTCTTCGGATTTTTCTTCTTTATCTTTGCCATCTGGTCCCTTGACGGTTTTTATTTTCATTTTATATCCCATCATTTCCGAAAATCTTTTTGCAGTATCTGGATCATTTTGACGCATAACAATCTTGGCGGCGGTGGTGGAAATGATTGTAGCGGCAGCATCCGCACCGTATTTTTCCTGAATCTGGTGAATATCTTGGCCGATAATCAGATATGAAATCTTTTGTCCACGCCCCAGGTCAGGCCCCTGGATAACAGCCTGCAACTTTTGCATTTTTGGCATTTCGTCCAGCACGAACAGCACCGGGTACGGTCCCAGTTTTTTGCCGGCGTGTTCTGCCTCTGGCTTGTTCGCTAACAGAAAGTTCGTCATCAATTCGATAAATATCCCGGTAATTGGATTTAACGCCTGGGCATCAACCATATTAATCGACAGATATACGGTCACCGGCTTTACCTTGCCATCGCGGGGGTCGACCATACCGCGCAAATCGGCAAAGTGAAAATCAGAATGGCTGGTGCGATTACGCACAGCAGCATTGCGGAAAATGGACAGACCTTCCATAACGGTGGAAATAATAGATCCGCGTTCTTTGTCTGGTGTGCTTGCCAATTGGGTTAATTCCAATATCGCGCGATGCGAATATGCATACTGGCGTGCTTCGTCCACGGCGCCCATAAACAGCCGGTTCATCGGATCTTCCAGTGCAACCATCTGGTCGCCGGCGCGACGCCGTTCTTCGGCCTCTTGGGCCAGTGCGATTTGCGCCCCGTTCAACCAGTCCATAATCATAGACAGCGATGCTTCATGTCCAATCCATGCATCTGGGATATTTTTCCATGTACCGATATGAACATAGTTCATCGCATTCAGTTCCCCGCGCTGCAACAATGCCAACGCCGCATAGGCATTTGGGTCATTCATCATCGACAGGTAATAGTCGTTTAACACCGCGGCATCTTCTTCATTAAATGTTCCCGATGTTAATCTGGCATAGAAATAATCATCAGCCTTGGCGCGTTCAACCTTGGATACCATAAACTGAACCAATCCAGACAGCGCCGCACGTCCCGAAATTGTCCAGTGCGGATCGGCGGACGATGCTTCTTTGTCTGAAATCAGAACATTGCACATAGAATCAATATACAAATCGCGCTGTTCTGGATTAAACGGCACATGTTCCGGCGACAGTGGATTCCACGATGGATAATATATGCCGCGCGCGGGGTCGTCTTGACCGGCCCAGTTCATAATGAACACTGGCCCAATTGTCGCGCGATACGCGGATGAATCCTGGTATAATTCGGGCTTTGGGTCATTGATAATCATCGATACATTATTGCATTCAAATATTGTTGGAAATACAACGCCCTGTGTTTTACCAGTCCCCGGGGGCGCAACGCATAACGCCGACAAACATTCGTTCATCATCAGCGGCTTTTTCTTGAAATACCCCAGCACCATCATGAATCCCTTCAGCAGCCCCATTTTTTCAATATCTTCTTTGGTTGCTTTGTTTGATGATTTGTCGTCAAATTTATCACTGCCATACGGGTTAAATTCTTTGACCAACGTGCTGTCCGCCATAAAGAAATATGCAATAATCGGCAACAGCGGCGTCATACACGCCAAATCTGTTCGCAACAGTGTACGCATAAACCATGCGGGAATTTCGGCCAGCACCGACAGTCCACCACTGGTTAACATATTTTGAAGATACAGTGTTGTCCACTTTGCGGTGGCCGGCGACCAGCCATATCGCCAAATATGTTCAATCCAGAACGACAGCGCGAACGCCAGCGCGCATACCAGCCATATTCCCACCGCCCACCGCAGCGACCAAAACACAGACGCCATGGGCCCACGCATAGTTTCTTTATATGCGCTGGACTTGAATATATTCAGGCCCTTGCCTTTGCCACCGGCGGATAAAATCTTGAATTTTTCAACCATCGTTGCTATATTATACCAGAAATTTAATCAATGTTAAATCGCGAAATAAAAAAGCACATGAAAAATATCCCGCGTATTTTTGTTGGTGATGATGTTAAAACTGGCGCGACAGTTCCGGCCAGTTCGGATACAGTGCACTATTTAACCCGTGTTATGCGTCGCCACGATTGCATTGTGTTTGGTGGTGGGCGCGAATATGCGGCAAAATTATCAGATGATGGACAGTTAATTATTGTTGGTGCGCAAACGTCGCATACTGACCCGTCAAACGATATAACATTAATGTTCGCCCCGATTAAACGCACGGATGATTTAATGAATATGGCGACGCAAATGGGCGTTGCCGCTTTTCAGCCAGTGATTACCGAACGAACAAATGCCGAACATATAAATTGGTCGCGTATGAATAAAATTGTTATAGAGGCGGCCGAACAATCAAACCGCAACAGCGTGCCAAAAATTCTGCCACCAATAAAATTTTCGGATTTGGATTTATCAGGTATTGTCTTTGCGGATGAACGTGCGGCATATGGTGCCAAATTACCGCACGCGTTGCGCGGGGCAAATAAAATCCTGGTTGGGCCCGCCGGGGGATTTTCAGACGCGGAATTTGCGGCCCTGGACGCGGCGGGGGCAATTGGAATCAGTTTGGGAAAAACAATACTGCGCGCCGAATTGGCGGCGGCAATCGCAATTAGTCGGATAACAGAATGAAAACACGCATTGCAAAGTTTATCGCAGATTCTGGCGTTGCATCGCGGCGCGGTGCCGAAGATATGCTTGCGCGCGGTATGGTATCTGTAAACGGTGAAAAAATCGCAACACCGATATTTTTTGTTGATGAATCTGACAGAATTGAAATAAATGGCACGCCAATTTGTGTGCGCACTAAAACAGAATTGTACGCGTTTCATAAACCGATAAATACCATGACGACCACGCATGACCCGGCGGGACGCAAAACAATTTATGATTGTTTGCCGTCCGAATATAGAAATTTAAAATATGTTGGCCGTTTGGATTACAAGACAACAGGATTATTGTTGCTGACAAATGATGGTGCATTTGCGCGGAAATTAACGTTGCCGTCATCGCATATCCCGCGGGTGTATATTGCGACGGTAAATCGGGTTGATACTGTGGGATTGGCGCGTGCGCAACGTGGTATAACGGTTGATGGCATAGCATATCGACCAATGAAAATTGATGTTTTATCTGATAATGAATTGCGCGTGTGTGTAGACGAAGGCAAAAAGAACGAGGTTCGAATAGTCCTGCGTGCATGCGGGTGCCCGGTGCGAAAATTACATCGTATATCATTTGGTCCGATTGAATTGGGAAATCTGTCTGTGGGACAGATTCGAAAAATAAATCAGAAAACAATTGACGCGTTGATAAAAACTCTCTAAAATCTGAATATAAACAGGAAGGGAGTTTTTGCATGAAAAAAAATATCGCCAAAAAAAATAGTTCTACGCGTCGTGTTGCGTCTGGGGCGGTGACGAAACAGACTGGTAAAAAACAAAATTGTTTTAATCCGTGGTCGCTGTCGATATATGTGTATTGGTTCATAATAATATTTTTTATTGCGGCAACGTTTTATATCCTGGGGCGCAGCCATGGTGTTGCAACATCAGATACAAAAACCGACAGCAATGTTGAAATAACCGAAGAAGTATTGTTGCAGGCATCGGATTATTTTAACAGTGGTAAAACTAAATTATTATCTGGCGATACATTTGGTGCGATAACTGATTTAACAACGGCGATTGATTCGGGTAGTGCAGATGTTGATACGTATATCCTGCGTGGCGAAGCGTACATGCAAACTGCAAATTATCGTGATGCATTGGCTGATTTTAATACTGCCATTGATCGTGATCCTGTAAATGCGGTTGCGTATTATGATCGTGCACTGTTGAATATGCGTCTAGAAGATTATAATACCGCACTGTCTGATATTAATAATGCATTGGCGGCCCAGACGGCAAACCCGACACCAATTTTGCAATTACGCGATTTGTATGCAAAACGTGGCCAGTTAAATCTGTGGTTAAAGAATTGGGAAGGTGCGATTGCAGACTATACCAATTCGCTGGCGCGTCCTGATGGCGTGGTTAACCCGAATGTTTATGCCGAACGTGCCGAAGCGTATACCGCAACTGGTAATTATGCGGCGGCGATAAATGATTATGGTGCGGCGATACGCGTAATCTCTGAACAGATTCAGGGTGCAACAACGGCCGCAGAACGTGAAAATCAATCCAGCAATGCAATGACGTATTTTGAAAAGTCTGCGGCATTGAATCTGGCGTTGGGCGATACAGATGCGGCACGCAGTGATTTGGAATCTGCGTATACTATCGCGGCCGCGTTGCTGGATGATACCAGCATGACCAGAATCCAAGGTGTGTTGAACGATTTACAGGCACAATAAAAAATTGTCCTGTTAAAAAAAATCCCGCGTTTGCGGGATTTTTTTTATACTGGTTTATCCATTGGATTATGTTCGTCCATAATGGCGGTAAATGTGGCTTCGGACACTTTTTTACCACTGACCATCGCGATACCGTGGAATTTATACAGACGCATTTTTGACATAACTAATTCGACATGTAATTCCAGTACATCGCCCGGTTTTACAAAATGAGAAAACTTTATTTTTTCCATTGTTGTAAAATATCCCAGTGTTTTTCCATCATTAACCCCCATCCGGGCCAGGGCGATAAAACATGCGGTTTGCGCCAATGCTTCGATAGTCAATACACCTGGCATAATTGGATTACCGGGGAAATGTCCCGCACACCAAAATTCATCATCGCGAACATATTTGATACCAACACCACTGGTTTCATTATATTCACGAATTTCATCGACCAAACGCATCGCGCCGCGATGCGGGATAACTTTTTCAATACCTGCTGCATCTACCATTTTATTCTCCTGTATTTTTTATGAATTTTTTGAATTCTTGCGCAACCATGCATAGTGGCGCATAAATTCTGTTCCTGGGCCGGCGGGATACCCCATTACGCGCCCGCCATCCGGGACGTTTCTGAACACGCCGCTGTGTGCGCCAACCTCGGCATCATTTCCAATATGTACGCCATTTGCAATTCCAACCTGGCCGGCCAACAGTGCGCGGTCGCCAACAACAACGCCGCCCGCCAGTCCGACACCAGACGCCAAGAAGCATTCGCGTCCAACAACCACGCCATGGGCAATCTGGCACAGATTATCAATTTTTGTCCCGTCGCCAATTTGTGTATCGGTCATTGCGCCGCGGTCAATACATGTATTTGCACCAATTGATACGCGATTTCCGATAATAACGCGTCCAACATGCGGGATAAACACATTATGACCCGCCTGGCGGGTATAACCGAAACCGTCCTTGCCAATAACCGCGCCGGCATTTATCACACAGTCCGCGCCAATTGTGGCATTTTCAATATGTGCGCCTGTTTGTACAACCGTGCCGCGTCCAATATGAACATTTTTTCCAATATATGCATTTGGATAGATCTTTACATCTGGTTCAATAACCGCGCCAGTTTCAATTGTTGCATATTGTCCGACATAGTTTGTGCGCCGATTACGAAAAAACACCCCGCGTTCAATTGTTGCGCGCCGGCTGATTCCGCGCCGTGGTGGTTCGCGATATATTTCGCCCAGTATTTTTACAATATTGCCGCGCGGACTGGGGGTTATCAGCAATGTTGCACCACGTGGTGCGTCCGCCACATGTTCTGGCTGGACCAGAATAACACTGGCACGCGTATTTTTTAACACGTCAATCGGCAGTATTTTAAACGCCGCACTGTTTTGTTCCGTTGAATAGAACGCCAACTGTCCAGGTTTCGCATCTGCAATTGGTGCGACGCCACGCACAACCGTTGACGCGTTCCCGCGTAATTCCAGACCGAATTTTTCGGCCAATTGTCCGGCCGTCGACTGAACAGCCACCGGTCCGATTAAAGATTTTATTTTACTTAACATGCCCGGATTATACCTGAATTTTTAAAAATTAAAAGCAGAAAAACACCGCCCACTGGGCGGTGTTTATAACAGGTATGCTATTTAAAAACCTTGGGGTTTTTCCATTTTTACGCTGGAAACTTTTTTATCCAATGCGCTGATTACTTCATCTGTTATATCCAGATTTTCAGCATTTGCCCCAATCCGTGCAAAACGTCCATCAATCACCAGCGACAGATTCTTTTTTGCGATGATACCTTCGATAACGGGGTCCAGATGTTTTGTCTGTACGTCATTCAAAGCCTTTTGGAAAGATATTTCAACGCTCTGTGCGCGTTCGGTTAAATCGCGTTGCAGTTCGCTGACGCGGTTTTGATAATCAACGATACGACGTTGCAGTGCGTCGCGCGATAAAACATCCTGGGATTTTTCGATTTCTGCCTTTTCTTCTTCCAGTTCTGACTGTCTGGATTCCAGTTCCTTGCGCAGTTCATCTTCGTACTTCATGCGTTGTGCGGTTAAATCTTTCAGTGCCACTGCCTGGGTCTGGATTGCGTCCATACGGATAACCGCCACACGCAATTGGTCCCCGGTTGCAGCATCTGGGCTGACAACGGTCAACGCTTCTTCAACGGTTGTTTCGCCACCACCGCGCAGTGCGCTGATGCCCCAAATACCCAACGCCGCCACCGCGATAACGACCGCAGCAATAACGCCGGTTTTAACATATTTTTTTACAGCCGGATTAGCCTGTGTTTTATTTGCCATAATTTCCATCCTTTTTTTATTGTTCTGGTGGCAGTATAACAGTATTTTTTTGAAAAATAAAGCGAAAGTTCTGGGTGTATTTACCGTGCTGGTACAATACGTATTTCAACGCGCCGGTTGGTCAATCGGCCAATATCATCCTGGGCCGCAATGGGGCGCGCGGCGCCACGTCCAACGATAAACATACGTGTGGTATCAATATCATGCTGGGCCAGGAATACCCCAACGCGTTGCGCCATATCCATCGACAGTGCATCCGCCGCCTGGTAATTGCGCATGGCGTCTGTATAACCGGCGATTTCCATAAATGTCGCGTCGTACTTTTTCAGTATTTTTGCGATTGTTTTTAATGTATCGGCCCCATCAGGTGAAATATCCGCAACGTCCAGTTCCATAATCGCATCGCGTACCAATATAACGACAACATCGGTCCCGGCACGTTGAACAGAAATCCCAGGCTTGCGCAATGCGTCATACAGTTCATATTCCAGATTTGACATATAATTCACACTGACGATATTGTCATTTTGAACTTTGTTCCCATAATCCAGTGTTGCCGGCGCATCAACTGTACTGATTAATTTTCCACCTGCGCCCAAAAATACAGGGCGCTTTGCAACGCGTGCCATTTCTGTCATGTCTGTAAAACTGGCGCCACGCAGATATTGCGGCCATGTGGCGCGTTCCGGACTGTGATACTGCATACATCCAGCGCACCACAATAAAACCATAAAAACTGTCCAATTTTTTATCTGCATTTATTCCGTTATTTTACGATAAAAGAAATCTGGTTAGTATTTGTTGAAAAACAGTTATCCGTTGCATTTTCTATACCGTTTACCCGTATAACGTTTGCCCATTGCTGTGGGGTTGCGGTAAAGTATTTGCATTCACTTTCGGTTAGTTGGGTTAAATTAATTGAAAATCCCGCGCCATTATCAATTGCTGAAACAGACCAATCATTTCCGCCAATCGGCGCATAGTTATTTTCCAATGCGCCCGCCGATACCAGGTACTGTACGGATACGCCTGTATAGTCGCCACGTAATTCCATCAGCATTTTTGTATCACGTGCAATTTCTTGTAATTCCACAGATGCAATTTTACGTACCTGGTTATTACGAATGACATTGTACATAGCAATGGCGGCGCCACTCATCAGTCCAGCAATAGCCAACACACCAATAATTTCAATCATAGATGCGCCAAATTCTTGTTTCATATTTACCCCCAGTTGTGTTTATTTTACACCAACAATTTCAGCATTTTCAAACAGGCTCATCGCGCTGGCGACCATTGGGTCTGCTTCCAGTTCTTCTTGTTTTTGTTCTGTTAATGTATGTGCATGTGGCGATTCTGTTATGCGTTCCAGTGCCCATGCATGTCCCGTTTTGTCATTCAGCCACGCGGTCAACCGCGGCGCAAAATCTGCGTCGCCACGCCGGTCAAAATATTTTATATGCCCATCAGATAATTCTGATATTTCAATATTTCCGGTATAATACGAATACAACAATATTTCTTTGGATTGTTGCAGTGCCGCCGCCAAATCATCAGGTGTATTAATAACCAGTTTTTGTGGCGTGCTGTTTTGCGGTTCTGGGTTGTTTACCACGTTGCGTGTGGCGTTGGATTTTTGTTGTTTTAATATTTCCGGGACAGATGGCATATTTGCAATATGCATCAGACGCACCACCAGCATATCAAAGCATTGCTTTTGATTACCCGCCGCCTGCATTTCTGGAACAGCGGCCACCATAACCTGCCATATGCGGGACAGGGTGTTTAATGAAATGCGGTCGTTGATTTTCCGAATTTGTTCACGTTGGTCCGCGGTATACGGCGAATTCGCCGCGTCGCCCATATGTAACGCTGGATGCATCCGTGTGGCCCAATGTGTCCATTCCATCATATCAGTCAACAGCATAGATAAATCTGCGCCGTTATTATATATTTCATCAACCTTGGTCAATGCGGCGCCCGTGTCGCCAGACAACAGTGTTTCCATAAACCCCAGCACAACACCACGATCTGCGCGTTTCAGCATGTCCAGCACGGCGGCTTCATCAACGTGTCCACCTGTTTGTGCAATTGCCTGGTCCAGTAATGACAGCCCATCACGCACCGACCCATCAGCGGCACGTGCCAACAATTCATTTGCCGCATCACTCAGTTCAATTTTTTCTTGTTCTGCAATCCATGCAAAATGCTTTTTCAGTGTTTCAACTGGCACGCGCACTAAATCAAAACGTTGACACCGGGACAATATTGTAACTGGCACTTTTCTGATTTCTGTTGTTGCCAAAATAAAAATAACATGTGCGGGTGGTTCTTCCAGTGTTTTCAGCAATGCATTAAATGCACTGGTAGACAGCATATGAACTTCGTCGATAATATAAACCTTGTACCGGCCGTTTGTTGGGCGATATTGCGCCGCATCCAAAATATCGCGCATATTATCCACGCCTGTGTGGGACGCCGCGTCAATTTCCATTACATCTATATGTTGACCTGCGGCAATTGCACGACAATTTTCGCACACCCCGCATGGCGTGGCCGTTGGTCCATCTGAAGACAGGCAATTTAGCGCCTTGGCCAAAATGCGGGCGGTACTGGTTTTTCCTGTGCCGCGAATTCCGGTAAAGATGTATGCATGTGCAATGCGCCCTGTATTAATCGCCGTGGTCAGTGTTTTTACCAAAACATCTTGGCCAATCAGCGATTTAAAATCTTGGCTGCGGTATTTACGCGCCAGAACTGTATAGTTATTATCCATACGACAACTTCCTTTGGGGAAAGCATAGCAAAACGCGTAAAAAATTCAACAATTAAAGTATGAAAATTACTTCATGTCTGTTATAAAATCTGGGAATGTTGTTTCGTCATCGTCAACACTGGTTGTGTCGCTGTTTGTCGAATCATTTTGAATTTCTTCGACCACAGACGTTTTGTCGCCCGGGACACGTGTTGAATCGATTTTTCCCTGTTCTGCGTTAACAATGCGACCATAGTGTTCGGCAGCCTGCATCAGGCGTTCGCGTTCAATTTCATCAGATGTTTGACGTGCCTGGTCCATGTATTGTTTTCTTTTCTGGCGCCATTTATGACAGCGCTGAATCATCAGTCCGACAGACGATTGGTTTTTTTTGTTTGGCATAATTCTATTTCTTTCATAGGTCAGGAAATTTATCCATGTGATCGAAGTTTTGTTTTCGTCACTGCTTGTTTCAACAATGCTGATAATAAAACATCTTGAAACTGATTGCAATATTTTTTTTCAATTGCTAAACTTTTGGCATAGGGGGGGATGCCCGGGGCATGCAAAGACAAAGCGGGAATTTTCTATTACAGGCATTATTAGCATTAACGCTGATATTTTCTTTTATACCGTTTTTTGCGGGGCGTTTGGCTGCGCGCGATATGGATGCCCAGATGTATACCTCTACGCAAAAGGTTGAACTGGCACAAACGGCGGCGCGTATATTTATTCGCGAACGCGTTAATGATTTACCGTATAATACCACCATTGTATCGGGTGATGGGTTTTCTGATTTGCTGGAACCGTATGGATTGCCGTTGGGATTTATCCCACGCACGGCCCTGGGGCAAGATATATCGCTGGTTATAAACAAAACCGCTGTTGCGGTTAACGCGTATTTGGAATTGTCAGGTGGTGATTTGTCGGCGGTTCAATTGGCAGAATTGGCACGTCGTATTGGTTTTTATGCGTCTGTATCGGGGGATCGGATTTTGGTTGGTCTGGCACTGGACGCGGGATATTCGGATGTTGTGCGTCGTAATGAAACGAACCTGGACAATAATGCGTTTTTAACAGATTTAGATATGGGTGGTTTTGTTTTTAACAATGGTGGCGACATTTTTGCGCGTCGTGGTGAATTTGACACGGGCCAGTTTAATACATTAACACTGTTTGGCGTCGAAGACGGGCGCAAGGTTCGCAATACAATTGATGCTATGGTTGCCAACAGTGCTGTATTTCAAAGTGCACTGGGGGAATCTGCGTTATCGTTAACGCGTGGTTCGTTATATGTTGGATCCGTTAATGCAAAAACAGTATCGCAATTTGGCGACACGGGCAGTTTTACATCAAACGTTGCATCTGTTTATGATTTTGCAATGACCGCGGGTCGCACCAGTTTCTCTGGGCCACTGGAATGGAATGTGGGCGGTGATTTAATTGGCGAAAATATTAATTTCAGTATGGAACGTCTAGAAATTGGTTCTTATATTGATGCGTCCCGTGGCCAAGATGTATATATCGACCCCGACGAATTGGAATACAGTTCGCGCAGTGGTATCGAAACAGGTTCGATTGTTGCATCAAATATAACCATGCGCGACCAGACATCAGATGCATTGAATAATGGTGAAACAGGGGCGGTGATTTTGGATATTCGCCTGGCAGGTACATCTGTACTGCCTGATTTGTTGTTGGATTCAATTGATAATGACGGGATAAAGATAATATCTGACCCAGACAAAGACGATGGCGAAACGATTGATTGTCGCGCTGTAATCAGCGATTTGGATGCACGATATAATTCAAAATCTTTATCCCAATATATAATATGCCAGTATGTATTTTGGCATCGTTTGGAACAAAGAATTAATATAAAGCAATGTTTATTGGATGGTGGCAGTGGCTGTATGTAATACAAAATTTTTTACCAACCAATCGCATGGCGCCAGTATGACCGAAGTTTTACTGGCATTGGCAATTGTTGCCATGGCGGCGCCATTTTTATACGGCCAGATTTCTGATACGAATGATACATTGCGTGATATTGCGGCGGCGAATAAAATAATAGATTTGCGTGATACGGTATTAAATTTTGTGCGGTTGAACCAGGGCGATTGGCCACCAGTTGCCCAGATTCGTTTGGCGGACGAAGAACTGGATGCGATATCTGATGCGCCTGTGGCGGGTTTTATTGATAAGTACACTGTGCGCGGCGCCACAATAACAGATGTTTATTTGGCGTTTGATTTAAATGAAACAGATTTACGTGCAACCCAGATTGCGCGTCATATTGGCGGTGATGCGGCGATTGTTGGCACAGATGGTGTTGCATATGGTGCAACATGGGCGGTCGCCGCGCCTGATTTTATGCCGGGTGATTTGATATATCGGATAAGTCGCGATCTCGAAGGCGAAGATAAAACGAAATATTTACATCGCACAGAAACAGGTGAAGAAAACCTGAACATGATGTTGCGTGATTTAAATATGAATAATAATCGTGCATATGACGTTGGCTCTGTTATCGCAAAATCCGCCGAAATCAGAAATGCCAGTGCGCAATTTATGGAAACGCCATACTTGTCTGCGAACACAATTTATTTTTCATCAGGCGCAAATTTGGATGGGGACCAGGCCGCGTTTGGTTCTATGCGTGTATCTGGGGATATATCTGGATTTCGTAATATTTATGCAGATACATTAAACGGTCGTTCGTATACGACAAATGGTCGCGTAATTGTTGATCGTGCAACCGTATTAAATTCTGTAAACGTTGCGAATAACCTGGTATTAAAATCGGATTCGTCGCGCACCATCAGTGCATTTACCGGCGTTACGGCACATACCGTGTTAACGTCATTTTTATCTGCGGAAAATATAATATTTTATGATAATTTTGGGTTAACAATATCTGGCGAATTGCTGATGTCTACGACGGCGCCGGTTCGTATTGGTTCGTGGACATTCCCGTCATTAACGCCACCGCGTTTTTCAGAATTGCACTTATCCCGTGCCAGTGTACCATCTGGGCCGGTGCTGGACGATTTCAGTGTGATAATGTCTGATGGCTGGCAAACCGCCCAACCCATAGAGGTTATGCAATGAAACGCACGCACAGATTTTTTTCAAAAAACAATCTGTTTGCCCAGCGCGGCAGTATGTTGGTCGAATTGTTAATGAGTATCGCATTGGCCGCAATCATTATGCCGTTTATTTTTCGATATCAACAAAGTGTTATCACACGTGCAGAAAACATCGCGATAACAGAACGTATGTCTGATATCCAAGATGCGCTGGAACGGTATATTTTAGACAATCGTACCGCGTTGTTAAATACGGTTGGTCGAAATATTGTTCGTATAAATTTATCTGATTTGGTGGAATATGGATTGGATACAGATTTGGCCACCAGCCCAGATTATCAATTGCGTATTTTAAAGTCTAATGACATCACCGGCCAGGCCACATTACAGGGTGTTATAATATTTTCATCTGATGAAATTGACCCGTTGCGCACACGTGAAATTGTTGCGTTGGGGGGTGAAACGATGGGCTTTATTGATGGCACACATGCATACGGTACATTTGGTGCATGGCGGACAAATACGCTGGATATTGGTGTTGATACGTCTGATGGTATTATTGAATTAACAGATATAAATCGTGACAGTTCATTATATTTATGGCGTGTGCCATCTGATAATGCGTCTGATGCGATGATGCTGTCTGGGCTGAATATGGGTGGGCATGATATAACAAACGCATCTTTTTTCAATGCGTCTGCGGCCCAGTTTGATGAAACGTTGATTTTGGGGGCTGGGGCCGCATCCAGTGTAATTTTTCAAAATCGCGCAACATTAGATAATGTGTTTGAATCAACCAGTGCGACAATTGCGGGCATATTATCATCTGATTCCCGAACGATGGAGGTTTCTGGGAATTTTTCGTTGGCTGATTTAGGAAAATTTACCAGTTTAACGACGGGTGATTTATGGGCATCAAACATGACATTGGGCGGTCTGTCGATATCCTCAGATTTAGAAGGTCCCGCGATATTAAAGGTTAACCGCAACATAGATTTAACATCTGGCCGTGTTGACGCCATGTATGTAACCGTTGGGTTTGCCGGGTCCATAACACCACGCCTGGTGGTCAGCGACAGAATCGAAGATTCTACAAATCCGAACTATTATTGGGATGTTTATTCTGGGGTTGCGAATATGATGGACGTGTCACTCCAAGAACTGGCGCGTATGGCCACAGACATAAGATATCTGGAACGCGATGACGATACCGATTCTGTTCGTATATTTAACGGTGTATCATCAAACCCGAATGCAACCGCATCTGATTACATGAATGCGATTAAAGAAATGCAAAATACCGTTCGAATGAAATATCAGCGGTTGAATTTGGAATAAAATGTGCTATGAATTATCGTATGAAGACAGTTTGTGATTTTTGTAAAACAGAATATTCGATTGATATGGTGCCGAATGGGCCCGTTAAGTGCGCGGTATGTGGCAATACGTGGAACGTTTCGCGCCCCCCGCGGCGCAGTCCGTGGTTGGTTTTTATTGCGGCATTATGTGCGCTGTTGGCGGCGATTGTGTTTGCAGTTGCGGTAATTGCACAAAACAAGATAACAGATATTCGTGAAAATCCATTGGTTGCAGAAATTCATGACATAACAACCACAACTGATGAAAATGGCGTTTCGCATTTTGTGGTAAATGGTCGTGTTGTGAATCGTTCGGACCAGATTTATGGCGTCCCGGGATTGGTTGTTATATCGTACGAGCATGACGGAAACATCGTTGATAAACAGAAATTTATGCCATCTGCGACATTATTGGACGCGGGTTCTGCTGTTGAATTTACGCATGTTTTATCTGTTCCGATGGCGGGTGTTGAAAAAATTGCGGTCGAACTGGAACGCGTTGTGGAATAAAAAAAGGGGGGCATATGGTCAAGAAATTAATTGCATTGATTATGGTGTGTATGATGTCTGGGCCATTATTTGCGGCTGATGCGCCATCTGGCGATGCCGGCGGCAGTGGGTCAACCCCCGCCCCGACCCCGCGTATCAGTTTATTTTCCACCAGTACAGATTGGCAGGCTTTAACCGGTCTGCGTTATTCTGAATATCGCGGCAAATTTATCCCCAGTTCTGGTATTGTTGGGCGTGGATTGGTTTTATATTATCTGGACGGTTTTCCGTGTTATGGCCTGGGCGAAGGGGTAAGGGTTTGGATTGGCCCGAATAACAAGCATGATGGTGAATTACGCATTGCGTGCCTGTATGCACCCACAGAAATAAATTTCACATGGCGCAATGCCACCCGTGATGCAGACCAGGCGGTTAGTACGGGTATCTTGACATGTCCGGTTGATTCAGATGGTCGCGAATTAACAATTGATTTGGCGCATTGTGAAAAGGGCCCCGATTGGGACGAATATAAATAAAATGTCTGCAACATATAATTTTGTAGTTTCTGATACAGATGTCGGCGTGCGTTTAGACAAATTTTTGGCAACGCATATGCCTGAATTTTCACGCAGTGAAATCCAGCGTGGAACAATTTCTGTAAATAATTCATCGGCGAAATTATCATACCGCACCCGTTTGGGGGACTGTGTGGTTATTGATATGCCGGTTCGTACGACAGATGTCGCATCGCAAAACATATCATCTGACTTTGATTTAGACATTTTATACGAAGACGATGATATTATTGTCATAGACAAACCGCGCGGTGTTGTTATGTATCCATCGGCGGGAAACAAAACCGGCACACTGGTCCAGAATATATTGGCGCACACGCATTTGTCGGCACTGGGTGGGGAAACGCGTCCGGGGGTGGTGCATCGTCTGGACAAAAACACCAGTGGGGTTATGGTATTTGCGAAATCAGACGCGGCGTTTCGTGGGCTGGTAAAGACATTTTCCACGCATGATTTAACGCGTAAATATATTGCGTTTGTATGGGGCATCCCGAATTGGGACGGCGCAGACATAACGGGTAATATCGCGCGTTCATCGCGCAATCGGCAAAAAATGAGCATGGTTAAATCTGGGGGAAAACCGGCGCACACGGTTGTCAATGTTGCAGACCTGTGGCCACGTGCGGGTGTGTCGATGTTTCGGTGCACATTAATGACGGGTCGCACGCACCAGATACGTGTCCATTTGTCGGCGCATGGTTTTCCGGTATTATGTGATGATTTATACGGTCGTGGCGCCGCCCGTTTGGGCAGTGTGAAAAATCCAGACCTGTTGAATTTTATCAAGACCCATAATGGTCAAATGTTGCACGCGGAAATTTTAGACTTTACGCACCCGGTCAGCGGTGAAAAAATGCACTTTAAATCGCAAATTCCGTCCGACATGATGGAACTGAAAATGATACTGGATGAAATCGGATAATATGTCCGATTTTTTTATAAAATAGTCTTTGTAAAATGTATATTTTTCTTTATCAAAAGATGAATTTATGTTATACTAAAAGCAATAATATGGAGTGAGTCTAATGAATTTGCTGAAAAAAACAGTTGGTTTTATGGCAGTTTTGTGCGTGGTTCCGGCGGCAATTGCGCTGACCGCGCGCCCCAGTGTTATTGGCACGGCGTCGTCTCGTATGCCGACGATGACGTCGTATATAAATTCCGTATCTGGTTCAACATCTGGCACATCATCCAGTTCAAATTTACTAGACAACGCCGAATGTATTGATGCGTATACATCATGTATGAAATCTGGCGATGCGTGTGGCAATGGGTTCGAAGAATGCACGACCAAGGTTTTATTCCACGCAAAAATGCCACAATGTTTAAGTGTTCTGGCCCAATGTACTGCATCGGGCATAAATGCATTGTTTGGAACATCATCAACAACTGCATTGTCCAACGTTTCGTCCAGAAACGAATATGACGAGGTTACTGACTACACATACCCCACCGACGGCAGTGTTATGGGACAAATGATAACCGGTGCGGCGATATCTAATATGTATGATACGGGTGATTGTATTCGTCGCTATACATCATGTCTGCAGCGCGACAACGTATGTGGTTCTGATTTTGAATTGTGCACCACAAATACCGAATTCAGGAAGCAAATGGTTCTGTGTGATTCCACATTGGCACGTTGTCAGGCGGCTGGTAAAATCGAACTGTTTGGTTCGGCTACAACAACGGCCAATCCAACCGCCGACAGTCGTGTTGGCGTCATGATTGCCGAAGGGGCGGCCCTGGCGGCGGTGAATGCGGTTTCCACATGTTACAAGGTTGTTGACCAATGTATTTTGGGCGCGTGTTCTGAAAACCCGTACAAGTGTGTTGAAAATATGTCCGAAACAACAATCAACCTGGTTGATGCGGTTAAAACAGGTGTTTTGGCCACGGTGCAACCAAATTTGTTGATTTCTGTTGCCGACACAATCAGCCGTTCGGATGTTCAATCATATATTAAAAATATGTGTTTAGATACAATCGGTGGTAATAAATATTGCTATGCAACATTCTTGGGCAATGGTGTGATGCCAACATCATCTCAGTTAAGTGATGCCGATAACCAAGAAGACGTCTTTGCCGAGGCTTATTCTGCCCGCATGAACGATTCTATGCGTTCCAGATTAAATGATTTAATCGAAGATTTTGATTCCGACGCCAAAGAAAAATGTTCTGAAACAATCGCATCGTGCGTAATGCGTGTTTGTGGCGGTGGTAATGGTGCGGCATGCTATTCATTGGTATATAGTAATGTTGATAAGTCTATTAATAATGATGCTGTTTATGATGAAATCAAAACGGGCTGTGAATCTATTGTGAACACAGATCCATATTGCCAATATGCGGCACAAAATCCGACCAGTACGGGTACATACACATATGCGTATAACCAGACGGATGCATTCACCACCTTGTTCCCTGAATATGATGATGGTGGCGACGATCCAATTGGTGTAATTGCATCGCTGAATGCGTCATTGGCAACCAGCTACAGCGATGCAGCAATTGCCCAGATGCGCACACAATGTGAAAATGTTGCGAAAAGTTGTGTAAAATCCATGTGTGGTGATGAATAT
>JADINC010000031.1 GCA_017694255.1 Candidatus Enterousia avistercoris
AGCGTCAGATGTGTATAAGAGACAGGTATCAGATTTTATCGTGGACATGATACCCAGGGCAACCTTTGGCCCGACGCCGGATACGCCCGTTAATTGCACAAACAGGTTTTGCGATTGCAGACTGGAAAATCCAAACAGGCGGATGGAATCTTCGCGTACGACGGTTTCAATCCATAAAGACACCGTTGATTTCGGGGTCAGGTATTCGGGGGTAAAAACCTTGTACCCGACGGGACCCGCCATCAAGATGACAAAACCGTCGCCGGTGTAATCAACAATTCCTTGCAATTTTCCAATCATTTGTTATCCTTTTGTCAGTAATTTTAATCCAAGATATATAAAAGGTCAAATTATGAGTGGACACAGCAAATGGCATAATATCCAGCACAAAAAGGGTGCAGTTGATGCCGCGCGCAGTGGGTTGTTTACTAAACTGGCGCGTGAAATAACAATGGCGGCAAAGTTGGGCGATAAAAATCCGGATAATAATCCGCGTCTGCGTCTGGCGATTTTGAACGCACGTAAAAATTCTATGCCAAATGATAATATCAAACGCGCAATTGACAAGGCGTCTGGCGCAAATACTGAAAACTATGTTGCCGTGCGGTACGAAGGCTATGGTCCGGGCGCGGTTCCTGTGATAGTCGAAGCGTTAACCGATAACCCACGTCGCACTGTGCCAGAGGTCCGCAATATCTTTGCCAAAAATGGCGGCAATATGGGCGAAGAAGGCAGTGTTGTTTTTATGTTCACACGTGCGGGTCAAATATTCTATCCGGCGTCCATTGGTAAAACCGAAGATGAAATGATGGAAATCATCATGGATGCGAATGCTGATAATCTGGAATCCGATGAAGAAGGTTTTATCATTACAACAAAGCCTGATGATTTTATCACGGTGCAAAAGGCGTTGGCAGATAAACTGGGCGAACCAGAAAAAGCAGAATTAACATGGATTCCAAATATGCCAATGGATTTAGATGACGAGGCGTATGCCAAGCTGGAAAAACTGGTTGATGCGTTGGATGATAATGATGATGTGCAGCGGGTCTTTACCGCTGCGGCATAAATCAACGTGCAAAGTGCAGATAGTTCCCGCAGGCAGGGCTTGCGGGATTTTTTTGTAATTATGATTATGATATGCTATTATACATATAATATATATGGGAATATAAAATGCGGATTTTGGGAATTGACCCGGGACTGTTGCATACGGGATGGGCGGTTATTGATACCAGTGGGGCGGTGCGTAAGTATATAGCCAGTGGTGTGATTTTGCCAAAAGCGTCGGCACCTTTTCCGATGCGTCTGGCCACGATTTTTCGCGGGGTGTCGGATTTGTGTGCTAAATTTTCACCAGATGTGTGCAGTATTGAAATTACATTCGTTAATAAAAATCCGCAAACAACACTCAGCCTGGGGCATGCACGCGCCGCAGCAATTGTGGCGGTGGCAAATTGTGATATACCAATTTTTGAATATGAACCTAATGTTATAAAAAAAGCACTGACGTCGGCGGGACATGCTGATAAAGAACAGGTATATAAAATGGTGCGGATGTTGCTGCCGGCGGCAAAGCCGAAAACAGCCGATGAAAGTGATGCAATTGCGATTGCGCTGGCGCATGCGAATATGAGCAAATTCAAATTTTAATATTATATATTATATGGTATAATTATATTATAACCAAACCCAAAGGAGTGCGATATGAAAAATGAATCTGTGGAAACTAATGTGAAAATGCGCGTCGCACAAAGTGTGTTAATGCGGGCGTTTGTGGTGAATACTTTGTTTGTGTTGTTGGTTTGGTTGTTGACGTTTATCCCAGGATTTATATTTATGGGTGTGCTGTTGACCGGGGTGTCGGCCCCAGTGTTTTACGTTTATGCGATTGGTGCGCTGGCGGTGTGGGGATTGGCCGGGGTGATTTTGTTCTTGGTTCCGGCAATTGCCGTGTGGTGGGCGCGTAAGAAAAAGTAAATTCAAAGTTCAAAGTGCAAATGTGATGTCGCATTCGCGACGGCATTAATTACTGGATTGCCACGGTCGCGATGCTCTCTCGCGATGACAAAATGTTGTCTGTGCTGTCGCACAGGAGTTTTATGACCTGGACCCCGTGGTCAAGCCACGGGGTGACAGAGAAAATGGAACGGTGTAGTGTGGGGCCCGGGCGACGGGATGACAGTTTTTTCTATCGTCATCCCGGCGCAGGCCGGGATCCACTGCGCCGCAGGTATTTGTGTCGCGCAGCGACACCACATCTGCACTTTGCACTTTGAATAAATTTACCAAAATCATGCTGTTCCAAATAGTTGTTTGTTAAATAAAAACACCGCCCTGATGAAAAGAGATTGGATATTACGGTATATTCGCAACCCGCCAACCCATGTTGGAGAGTTTCGCTTTTGAGAGATTCTTACACCCCGCATTGGTAATCGGTCAATACGTATTTGTTATTGCATGTGGTGTTGTGTTTTTCCATCAATTATTTTCGGAAACTGATTTTTGCGACCGCGTCGCGCCCGAAATATTTATTTATTTTATTTTTTATTTCGTCCGACATGTATGACAGTTGCAATGTAAATGCCGGATTTATTGGGCGCAGTGTTATATTGAAACGTCCATCGCGCATTTTTTTTATCGCAACAATGTTTGCAATGTTCGCAATTTCGGGGCCCATTATTTCCGCCCATCGCATGGTTAAGTCTGCATCAGATGCACGTATGCCAAATATTCGCAACAGCCCGCCCATTGCGCCAGCAATAGTCTGGGGGCGGGCAGTGCGTGTGTAGATTTTCTTAGTTGGTTGGTTTGACATATGTGTATTCTTTGGGCATCAAGATGTACATGCGACCCTGGGCGTGTTGGCCGTGGGCGAATTGGTATGCTTCATCACCTTTGCCAAAAAAGATGTCGGCGCGTATCCAACCACGAATGGCGCTGCCGGTGTCTTGGGCAATCATCAGGCGACTGAAACGGCGACCATCGGACAGATTGGTGTCGATATACACCGGCAGTCCCAGTGTATAAATGTCATCATCCATTGCAATGGAACGAATTTTGGACAATGGGGTGCCCAGTTTGCCAATTACATCTGGGGGGACGGATTCATAAAAATAAACATAACGCGGATTGTTATAAATTACTTCACGGGCCAATGTGGGGTTTTGTTTCAAATACTGCCATACGGCATCTGCCGAATATCCGTTCGGTGGACGAATGCCCCGCGCGCGCAGTTGTTCACCAATAGACTTAAATGGCATATCGTTTACGGCCGCAAAGTTTAACTTTACCAATGTGCCATCGTCCAGTTGGACCATGCCGCTGCCCTGAATCTGGATGTTTTGGACGTCAACAATGTTTGCCCAATATAACGGACGGCCAATTTGCTGTTCAACAATTGTTTTCTTTGGCACGCCCTTGTAATTACGGCCATCGGTTGGTACGCCCATCAGCGGTTCGTTACACTGGGCCGTTTTTGTGCGGCAACCTGGAATTACCGGTGAATAATACCCGGTATACAG
Organism: Candidatus Enterousia avistercoris; assembly: GCA_017694255.1. GTDB lineage: Bacteria > Pseudomonadota > Alphaproteobacteria > Rs-D84 > Rs-D84 > Enterousia > Enterousia avistercoris. The sequence goes on from JADINC010000031.1 coordinate 3,525, forward strand.
GCCGCGTTCGCCACCATTGTCGTCCAGAATTTGATATGGCTGGAAATTCGATTCAAACCATGCGCGCACAGTTGCCACGTCCGCCGATGCAGATGGCAACATACGGCATTTTTCAGCAAATAATTCACGATCTGGTATAACGCGACCAGTGTACTGAATCTTTGCCCGGCATGAATTACGAAATGCCTGGAGTGCATAACGCACATCGTCATCGCGCCACCCCGGCAATTCATTATATGATACGCGTTTTAAATTAGATGGTATTACGGAATTATCGCCCTGGTGCGTTGGGGTAGACAAATCGCACGATGTCAGTGCCGCCACGCACGATATAATGCCAAACATGCGCAACAGCGTACTTTTTATATTTAATAACATTTTATTGGTCCCCCCCACTTGTAAATCAATATCGATAATGTTATATTACCATAAAATGATGCGTAAAAAAAGGAGTAAACGCAATGGCAAAATTTAATATTATTTCGCAGTTCTTGAAAGATTTCTCGTTCGAGAGCCCAAATGTCCCAGAATTGTTCTTTAAAAATGACAATGGCCAGGCAAAATTAGAAATCAATATCGATATTCAAATCAAGGGCGCGGAAAATAATCTGTTCATGGTTGATTTGATTACCAAGGTACATTCTAAATTAAATAATGGTGATAAATCTATATTCTTGATTGAATCAACGTATTCGGGTCTGGTTCAGATGGAAGAAGAAAAAGACGAAGAAGCCAAAAAACGTACATTATTAATTAATGTTCCAACATTGCTGTTCCCGAATGTGCGCGCATTGATTACACGTATGACGGCTGAATCTGGGTTCCCGGCGTTTGTTATGCAACCGGTTGATTTTGAAAAACTGTACGAAGACAGACAAAAACAAAGTCAAGCAGCCACAGCGCCAGCAAATAATAAATAATATACATATTATATATATATTATAT
>JADINC010000032.1 GCA_017694255.1 Candidatus Enterousia avistercoris
ACAAAACAATTGTATCCAAAATGCCACGTCAAATAATAAAATTTGGTCAGGTTTCTGAAAATCGCAAGGCGCGATATAATTACTCGATTGAAGATACAATAGAGGCCGGGATTTCATTAACTGGCGCAGAATTAAAATCTGTGCGGTATGGGCTGGTTACAATCGTTGATGGGTTTGTACAACGTCGCGGGCGCAATTTGTATCTGGCGGGGGTTGAGATTCAAAAACTGCCCACCGCCGCACGCATTGTCAATTTTGACGAACGTCGACCACGGCAATTGTTGCTGCACCGCGCACAGATTAATCGACTGATTGGAAAATTACAAGAACGTGGCGCAACCATTGTGCCGTTAAAGTTATACTTTAACAATCGCGGAAAACTAAAGGTTTTACTGGGTGTTGGATACGGTAAAAACAAGGTTGATAAACGCGAAACTATTAAACGCCGCGAATGGGATAAAAACAAAGCAAGAATTTTAAAAGGGTAAACATAATGATGTATGAAGTTTATAAAGGAATTATATCACAAATGATAGAGCCGGCTGATTATAACCGTGCACGTTTTTTAACCCGAAATGTGCATACCGTTGGTTCGGTCAAAAAAAATCTGGTACACAAATATACTGATAACGAACTGATGAAGGCCGCAATGCACATAATCATTAATTACGAACATCCAAATTATACATTTGATAAAATGGCAAAATTTCTGGGATATCGTGGTACGGTGCGTTTGTTAAAAGATTCTGTACCGCAATGGCGTAATGCTGTGAACGCATGGTTTCGTGCGCGCGACGCGGTTATTCAAAAATCTGTACACGAACGGTAAAGGTTGGATCCAGATGGCTATTAATTTTCCAGAATATTATTACAGATTGGTCAGCAATCAAACTGTTAACCGCGCAAAATTCATACTACGCAATATTGACAAGATAGAAACTATTACCAACAATGCACATTCGAACCAGTCAGTGTATGAAGTTTCGCTGTCAGCGTATTTTATTGTGCGAAATTATGAAAATCCGATGTTAATGTATCCAAAATGGTTGGCTATGTGGAATCCGTTTGCGGCAATTCGCATTGCCCGACATTTGATACCAGATTGGTGCACCCAGGTAAATAAATTCTGGGACGCGCGGGATACATATATAAAAAACAAATATCCGCGTTATTATTCAAAACTGCGATAAAAAAATCCGCCATTTGGCGGATTTTTTCTGTACCAGATATTATTGCATATTTTCTGGGGCGCCAGCCGACGCAGCACGCATCTGGCGACGCAATTCGGCATCAACCGCACGGAATTCTTCGCGCGTTATACAGCCGTCTTGGTCCATGTCCATTACCGGCAACAGTGCCTGTAATTGTGGGCATTTAACCGATGACACAACCAAACAACCATTGTCAAAATCAACACGTGGTCCGCGGAAATCGCGACCATCGTCAACCAACCGGGCCGCAGCAAAACCCAATGCAAATATAATCAATGCAAAAATCAGTTTCATCATGAAACGCACGAATTTTGAACCGCCACGTGCGCATTTGCATTCATTGCCACATTTGCAACCATCGCCACATGGGCATTTTGTATCCACTGGACGCGCAACCATTTCTGGGGCCGGCGCCATCGCAGCCGCATCCATAACCGGTGCCGCTTTCTTTGCGGTTTTTGACCCAGGCTTTTTCGTGGCAACTTTTTTAACAGTTGTTTTTTTTGCTGTGGCTGGCTTTGTTGCAGTTTTTTTAACAGATTTTGTTGGCATTTATTCCTTCCTTTATTTGTTTACAGTGTTGATTGTATTCAAAATGAAAAAATATGTAAAGTACATTTTTACATATCATTCATCTTTATCTGTATCCGCCATTGGGTGCGCATGTTCATATATATTCATAATTTCCGCCATGTTTACTTTGGTATACAGCTGCGTCGTCGCCAAAGACGAATGCCCCAGTAATTCTTGTAAACTGCGCAAATCCGCGCCCCCCGCCAACATGGCGGTTGCAAATGTATGGCGCAGTGCATGCGGGGTTACATAATCAGGCAACTGTAAATAATGTCGTAATTTTTCGATAACTTTTTCTGCCATGCGCGGCGTCATGGCCAGACCACGCACACTGCGAAACAGTGGGTCATCTGGGGCCGCGCCAAACGGACGCAGGTGCGTATATTTTTCAATGGCATCTAACACAGGGTCCAGTATTGGGACTATTCGTTCTTTGGCGCCCTTGCCCAATATACGTAATGCGTCCGGCCGACCAGAAACATCAATATTTTTTAACGATAACGCTTCGGATATGCGCAGTCCACACCCAAATATCAACATGACCAGCGCCCAATCACGCGCGGCAATCCACGGTTCACCGTCATCGATTTCATGGATTGCATCGTGCATGTCGCGCACATCGCCAACATCAATAGCCTTGGACAATTTACGCGGTATTTTCGGCGATGAAATCAGACCGATTGCACTGTTTTCTGCGTTATGATATTTGGCCAAATATTTATAAAAACTACGCAAAGACGACAATGCCCGCGCGGTTGATTTATTTGAATGCCCGCAACGCGCACGATCTGCCATCCATGCACGGAAACAGATTGCATCAGCGCGCACAATTTCCGCAACACCAACATTCGCACCAATATAATTTTCATAAAACCTTATAAAGTCGCGAATATCTGTTTCATATGCAGTCGCCGTATGCACAGAATAATTCTTTGTCTGTGTCAAATATTCCGTGAATTCGGCGACCAGTTCATTCATTTTTATTATTTTACTTTATTTCAAATGTTGCAGATACACTGACCGAAACTTCGGTATCTTTGGCCACTATACTGCCAGCGGCAGAGAAAGCCTGGGCATCGGCAACAGCCATTTTCGTAGACGATGTCAAGAAATTTGATGCACGCGGCTGTATCGCAGATGAATTACCCACCGTATATGAAACGCTTAGCATTTTACCGGCACTGCGACCATCGCCCGCCGCCAATGCATTTGCGCGTTCGCGTGCGTTTTCAACCGCCGCGCCCAGGCAATCTTCCAGGATTGGTTTCATGGATTCGGCGCTGGTGTACATACGCAGATTTTCAGAATAAACATCTTCTTGGCCAGCAAACTGGGTCAAGATTTTTTCGATTGTTTCAATATTATCGGCCGAAACTTCTATGGCGATGGTTGTTTCGGTCCCCAGAACAACAGACTTTTCCAATTCGCGATTCCATTCAGACCGTTCGTATGAATTGAATTCTGTGGTCTGCATCTGGACATCTTGGTTTTTTAAATACTTTGTGATTTCGTTAATCTTTGCCGTGGCCATTTTCATTGATGTAGCGGCCGATTTGTCCAATGTTGTCACGCGCAATGTTATTGCGGTTCTGTCTTTTGGTGTGGTGGTTAAGCATTCGCCATTGACCGATATTACGCGTGGCATGTCTGGTTTGTCCAACCATCCAAATAACAGCGCCAATACGGCGCCCGCGCCAATTACACTGCCCGTCCAGATTAATGCGTTTTTCATATTCTCTCCCTTTTTTATATTAATGTTTTTGTTATTATACCAGTATTATCCCAACATTGCACGATGAACACGTTCATATGTTTTTTCCGCCACACTGCGTGCGCGCGCCGCGCCAGATGCCAAAACAGTGTCCAGTTCCGCGGTATTTGCCATCAGGCGTTCATATTCTGTACGTGGCGCGGACAATACAGAATTTATTTTTTCGAATAAAATCCGTTTTGCATCGCCATATCCCATGCCACCGCGTTCAAATCGCGCGCGTAAATCGGCAATTTCACTTTCACACGCAAAATGCCGATACAGCTGGAATATTGTGGATTCATCCGGATTTTTGGGTTCTTCTGGCAGTTTGCTGTCGGTAATAATGCGCATAATTTTCTTTTTCAATTCAGATTCCGGCGCGAACAACGGAATAACATTATCGTACGATTTGCTCATTTTCCGGCCATCCAGCCCCGGTATAATCCCCGTATCGGCGCCAATCATGGGTTCTGGCAATTTGAATGTTTCGCCATAGACATGATTAAAGTACCCCGCAATATCGCGCGCAAATTCAACATGCTGTTTCTGGTCGGCACCAACGGGTACGACATCTGTATCATACAGTAATATATCCGCCGCCATTAATATCGGATACGTATACAATCCCATATTTATCCCGGCATCTGTATCCAAACCCGCGGCAGTGTTTTTATCAACAGCGGCCTTGTACGAATGGGCGCGGTTCATCAGTCCCTTTGGCGTGATGTTCATCAGCATAGTGGCCAGTTGCGAAACCTGGACAATATCGGACTGGCGAAATAATGTGGCGTTATCCAGATTCAGTCCCAACGCAATCAATATCGCCGCGATTTCATATGTATGCTGGCGAATTTGATTTGGATCATGAATTATGTTCAATGCGTGTAAATCCGCAATAAACACAAATGTTTTGTTTGTTTTGGCCATTTCCACCAACGGTTTTAACGCACCGACATAATTACCCATATGCGGTGTGCCAGTTGGCTTGATACCTGTTAATACAATCTGGTCTGACATAATAAAATACCTTTGCTTGAATTTGTTATTATACTAAGACGTTTATAGAAAAATTAAAAGCACAAAATTACCGGGCGCACATGCGCCAGCCAAAAACAGCAAAGATAACATCAATTTTTTTCATGTGATTAATGTTATCAGCACGATACAATACAGTCAATTATATTTTATGGCGATGTTTTATACGAACAATCCGCGTCATATCTAAAATATCCGGTGTTATCTTCGTATTGGCTGAACGCCGGGATATAGCAATCGGTAATATTTTCCGCCCCAATCCCAGATGTTGTTGCATCGGGCATTTGCCCCCAATCCGGCCCGGGATTTGCAATTAATGCCGGACAATCTTGACAGCGGTTCGCATACATATACTTTCCCACCGGGCATTTACATGCTGACACCCCAACGGCGCCAACATCACTGGTTGCACCATCAGGACATGCAACACACGTGCCATTATCCATATAATAGTTTGCATCGCATTTGCATGAATCCTGGCCCCATGAACCAGGTTCACTGGTTGAATGTTCGGGGCATCGCTCACAACGCGCCCCATAATTTGGCAATGCATAATATCCCGCCCCACAGCGCCATGAAACAACTTCGTCCGTTCTTTCATCACATAAACAACCCTGCATTTTATAAACACATTCTACCCCTGGGCGCGTTGCATCTGGTATCCAATTGCTATTAGAACAACTTGACTTGCACCACCTGCCTTCTGAAATGTCGCACACCCAACTGGGGTCGTATGTTGCACCATCGTTTACATATTGCACACCACTGGTACATCCGGCATACCCAATGTGGCAATTGTGCCCTTGGGCCCCGCCACATGGCGCATTAGTGCCACATACATAACATGCTGTATTATATGAAAAACAGTTTGAACATATCAGTTCCGCATATGACGGCGCCGTCATACATACATAGATACATACATACATAAAGTGGGCAAAAATCTTTATCTTGTTCATGTAAATGATTCTAGGATAATCGCACATATTAAATCAACAAAAAAATCCCACCAATATGGTGGGATTGTCGTTTGGATACATCCGTGTTAACGCGAATAGAATTCGACAACCAGTTCTGGGAACATCTGGACCGGATATGGAACGTCGGCAAATGCCGGCACGCGCGTAAATGTCGCGGTAAAGTTCGCACTGTCCACATTGATGTAATCAGGCCAATTACGTTCACCAGATTCCAGTGCCAAAACAACCAATGGCATCTGTTTCGCTTTTTCACTGACGGTTATAACATCGCCTGGTTTAACCTGGTACGACGCAATCTTAACGCGCTTTCCATTAACATAGATATGACCATGGCTGACCAATTGACGGGCGGAAAATACCGTTGGTGCCAATTTTGCACGATATACAACCGCGTCCAGACGACGTTCCAACAAGCCGATTAAGTTATCTGGGGTATCGCCACGCATGTTATCTGCTTCGATATAATATTTATGAAACTTCTTTTCACCGATGTTGCCATAATATCCCTTTAACGTCTGTTTTGCGCGCATCTGTTTTGCGTAATCAGACGAATTACCACCACGGGATGTTGGTCCATGCTGGCCCGGTTTGTATTTACGCTTGTTAAATGGGGATTTTGCCTGGCCCCACAGGTTTACACCCAAACTGCGGCCGATTTTTAATTTACGTGTGCTGCGCTTTGCGCCTGCTCTTGCCATAATTTTATCCTTTTATTTTTTGGTTTTATTGGTGCCAGACACTTCACAGAATCCTTATCATATACATGACCAAAATACATGCAACTTAATCAGTTCTGGTTATCCAGCGGGGGTCATTTTAACGGCTTTTTCGCGAAAAATCAAGTATTTTCTGTACGCCCTGAAACTAGAACTTTACTTTTGGTGTCTGTTTTTCGGACTCATCCATTTCAAACAGTTTTTCTGGCGTTATATTAAACATGCGGGCAACAATGTTTGATGGGAATTGTTCTATCTGGGTGTTCAGGCCCATGACAACATTATTATAAAACTGGCGCGATGCCTGGATTTTTGTTTCAGTGTCGGTCAATTCACGCTGTAATTCCAAGAAATTTTCATTCGCACGCAATGTCGGATAATTTTCAGATAATGCAAATATGCTTTTAAGCGTTTCTGTTAATTTGTTTTCGGCGTCTGCCTTGGCCGGGCCGTTGGCCGCCATAGCCGCATCACGCGCACGCGTGACCGATTCCAATGTTTCACGTTCATGCTTTGCCGCACCACGAACCGTTTCAATCAGATTAGGAATTAAATCATAACGACGCTTTAACTGGGTATCGATTGTTGACCATGCTTCGCGTGCCTGGTTCCGGCGCGCGACCAGTCCGTTGTACACGGCAATAAAATATAACAATATTACGGCAACGATTGCAATTGTGGTCCACATAGTAAAAATCCCCTTTGGTTTGTTTTTTATTATGTAGCTATTCTAATTACTGTTTATGATAAATGCAAGCAGTCGTTATTAATCAGCCAATAAAAAATCCCCCAATCGGGGGATTTTATTAATTCAACGCATCTTTCAATGCTTTGCCCGGCTTGAACTTTGGCTGGGTAGAGGCCGGAATCTTAATCGCGGCACCAGTCTGAGGATTGCGGCCGGTTGTTGCTTTGCGTTTTGCAGTTGTGAATGTACCAAAACCAACCAAGCGAACTTCGCCTTTCTTTTTCAGTACTTTTGTAACAGTGTTGATAAACGCATCCAAGCATGCTGCCGCAGTTGCCTTGGTTACTTCGACTTCGTTCGCGATTGCTTCAATCAATTGCTGTTTATTCATTTTTGTTTCTCCTTTCATATAAATTTATATCAGGTGTCCGGCAGACCCCAGGCAATGCCGATGGAATCTGGCAACAGCGCCGTTATGCGCCATTTTACAAATATGCGATAACGCAACTTCACATATTCCATGGACATTGCCCGTCCTGCTTACCCGAATCGTAGAGAATTCGGCCCTTTAAGTCAAGCGCATATTTAACAAATGCGATTTTTTTAAAATGTTGACAAATTTATATGGATTATACGTTAATGTTGGACCGCGTCCGCAGGAACCGCGCGCACGCCGGGCGTATCACTTTCACACAGTACCCATTCACCAGGCGCACCGTTAATATGAACACTGCGAAAATAGTTCGGCGTCATAACAAAAATCGTAATGATTACAGATGCCCAAAATAACATCTTGGTCATTTGCCATGGCTTTTTAAAACTGTCCCTTTTAAACGAATCTGTTAACAAATTCTGGTACAGTGCCCACCCCCAACTGAACATCAGCAACATTATAACGAAAAACAATGCAATGATAAAATAATGCGAAAATGGACGCAATGCCGACGCAAAACCATCCCAAAATGTACTGGCCGCGGGACAAACATACAAAACATTCGCAACCATGTCAGATGCAATATTCAGCGCGTCATTTGGTGCCAACTGTAAATCAAATGACGACACCATTACTATCGCAACCAATGCAACAATTGCAAATAACATTGTCGGTTTCATATGTTTTATTCCTTTGCATATTTTTTCAGGTGTATTATATCATAAACAAGTAATAGATTGCAATTTTATAAACTTTTATTTACAATCGATGTCATGATGTATAAGAAAAGTAATGTTGTCGTTGGTCTAACAACCGTAAATACCGAAATGTTACAAATATCCGTTCCGGCACTGGGGCGGTTGCGCCAAAAATTCACACTGGTTATATATAACGATAATCCGATGGTCGCACTGTCGCGGCGACAAATTCGCAAACTGGGGTACTGTGGGGATTTGCAAATTATAAACGGTACTGAAAACATTGGTACCGCGCGCGCACGCATGGCGGTGGTTGATGCGGCAATTGATGCCGGGATTCGCCCAGAATGGATTATATTTTGCGACGATGATGATATGCTGGTTGATTTGTCTGTGCCAGATGTATCAAATGATAATTTCGCAGTGATTCAAAACGCTATTGTTATACGACACAGAATTTGCGACTTGTTGCGCGCGATGGATAATGCGACGGACATGGATGCAGATGGCGAAAACATAGAACTGGCGCGGCCAAATGTTGGATTTGCTGGGACATTGATGCGCTGGCACGTGGTTCGCGCAATGTTTGACGAAATGCGCAAAATTATTGATGCAATTCAAAAAATAGACGACGGTTTGGAATGGCGGGCGCCGGTGGATGCCATGATGTGGTCTTTTATGAATATATTCGCAAAGCACGAAAATCCAAATGCCGTGCCAATTTATATGGATAAAATAAACTATGTAAAAAATAAAATCGATACGCCACGTATAAAATACGGAAAATTGGCAATGCCGCTGCGCAACCCAGAAGAACACTGGCGCCGGGTTATATCACGATATAATGCGGTGATGAATGCGACGCTGGACGCAGCAGCCCTGCGGGGCGATGATTAATTTGATATATTTTTCCATAAAACATAAATATCTGATTGAAACTGGCGGGCAATGTGTTTAAAATTGCACCGATAAATTTAGGGGATTTTATAAAATGAACTACAATGATATTCGTAAAACATTCTTGGATTACTTTGAATCACATGGGCATAAAATCGTGCCATCGGCATCACTGATACCGAATGACCCAACATTATTATTTACTGTTGCGGGCATGGTCCCATGGAAGGGTATTTTACAAGGAACCGAACCCGCATTCGCCCCACGCGTTGCAGATGTGCAAAAATGTATTCGCGCGGGTGGAAAGCATAATGATTTGGACGAGGTTGGATTTGACGGACGCCATCATACATTCTTTGAAATGTTGGGTAATTGGTCATTTGGTGATTATTTCAAGGCGGGCGCGATTGAAATGTCATGGGATTTGTTGACCAATGTATTAAAACTGGATCCGGCGCGGCTGCGTGTCACCACACATGTTTCGGACGACGAATCAACAGAAATCTGGCGCAAGGTTGCCGGCAAGGAAGCAATCCGTCTGGGCGATAAAGATAACTGGTGGTCGGCGGGCGACACGGGACCATGCGGACCATGCACGGAAATATTCTATGATTTTGGTGCCGATATCGAAAACGAAGATGACCGTTGGGTTGAAATCTGGAACGATGTTTTTATGCAATTTGATCGTGATGCGAATGGAAATCTGACGCCATTGCCAAAGCAAAATGTCGATACAGGCGCGGGGCTGGAACGCTGGGCGGCATTATTACAGGGCAAGGTTGATAATTATGACACCGACCTGTTTTCTGCATTAATTTCCGCCACCGAAGATATTGTCGGCGTAAAAAAGACGCCGGAAAATGTTGCATCATTCAAGGTTATTGCTGATCACCTGCGGGCGGTTGGATTTGCAATTGCCGATGGTGTTATCCCCAGCAACACAGACCGCGGGTATGTTATTCGCCGAATACTGCGCCGTGCAATGCGTCATGGGCAATTGTTGGGGCATCGTGGGGCATTGTTATCAAAACTGTATCCGGCATTGATTACCGAAATGGGCGCGGCATATCCAGAATTGGGGCGCGAAGAAAAACGCGTTGTTGAAATTATTCAAAACGAAGAAAATGCGTTTGCGGACATGCTGCAAAACGGCATTAAGTTATTAGATAATGAAATTCCAAAAATTCAAAATAATATCTTGCCGGGGGAAATTGCGTTCAAGTTATTTGACACATATGGTTTCCCATTAGATTTAACGCAAATGATTCTGCGCGAAAAAAATATCGATGTTGATGTCGCAGGCTTTGAACGCGCAATGGGCGAACAAAAAGAACGCAGTCGCGCCAATACCAAAGGAACGCGCACACTGTGGGAATCGCAAACTCAATTGCCGGCAACAGATGACACAACAAAATATGCCCCGGACGATAAACTGGAATCCAAAGTGTTGGCAATACTGCGCGATGGTGAATTTGTTGAATCTGCATCAGCTGGGGATGATGTTGAAGTTGCATTAGATAAAACAAATTTCTATGGCACCCAGGGTGGTCAGGTTGGCGACAGTGGTGAATTAAAAAATCTGGATGGGCAAACAGTAATGAATGTCGGCGAAGCCGGTCGTGTTGACAATATTGTTATTCACAAAGGCACATTGACGGCAGATTTACATGTTGGCGATGTGGTAAAGACCGTGATTAATTCCGCGGTACGCACACAAACAACGCGCGCCCATACCGCAACACATTTATTACAAGCCGCATTGCGTCATGTTCTGAATGAAGATGTTGAACAGCGCGGATCTAAGGTTTCACCAGATTCTGTGCGTTTTGACTTTTCATTTGGTCGTCCGATGACCACCGAAGAGAAACAATCTGTCGAAGATTTGGTTAACAAATGGATTGATGCCGATATGCCGGTTGCGCACGAAGAAATGTCCATGACGGACGCAAAATCACGCGGTGCGATGGCGTTGTTTGGCGAAAAATACGGCGATGTGGTAAAGGTTATTACCGCTGGCGATGTATCTTGCGAACTGTGTGGTGGAACACATGTTTATCATACAGGTGAAATAAAGCATGCAAAAATAAATAAAGAAAAATCAATCAGCAGTGGTGTGCGTCGTATAACGATGTCGGTTGGAACATTGGCAGAATAAAAAGCGCCCCAAACGGGGCGTTTTTTATAGTTGAAATATTAATACGCGTTCGATACCAGACAAATCATTTTCAGAACGAATAAATTTCCATCCGGCGGTTGTGAATATTTTTCGTACATCGCGCCCCGCCCCATCACCAATTTCCAGGTATATTTTACCGCCGCGTTTAATCCATTTGCGCGCATTTTTTGCAATTGCGTCATATGCCGCCAGTCCATTGTTTTTGGCATACAATGCCATTTTTGGATCATGTGATGCGCCAATATCAACCCGTGTATCGCCACGCGCAATATATGGCGGATTTGATACGATTATGTCAAAGCGTGGTTGGCGGATTATGTTTTGTTTTGTAAAATCGCCAATTTTTACATAAACACTGTCTGTGGCATTTAAATCGCGAACATTTTTTCGTGCAACGCGCGCCGCGCCGCGCGATTTTTCAATTGCCAAAACATGCGCGTTTGGGATGTTTTTTGCCAATGCCACGGCAATGCAACCGGTGCCGGTGCCTAAATCCAGAATCTGCACACCGTTATTATGATTTACATCTGATATAACAGCCGAAACCAATGTTTCGGTATCTGGGCGTGGATCCAGTGTGTATTTATTTGTATAAAATCGCAACCCATAGAACCATTTCTGGTGGATTATTTTCGCAACTGGCACCCCACGGCGCAAAGCGCGTGCCATACACCAAACTTTTATTTTTGAAAAATTTGTCGTATTTTCAGTTATTACCCGCGCGGCGCGAATGCCACCGGCACGCATCAGGATTTCAAATGCTTGATTTATTGTCATAAACCAATTATAATCCGATGCATGAAAAAAGTAAAAGATATTTTAAATTCGCAAACTGTTGCCCGCGTTGTGGTGGTGGTTGCTGCAATATTGGCGATAATCGCCACAATATTGGTTATTATACACCCCAGAAACAATACAGTTATGCCCCATGGGGACGATGATGCGGCGCATACATCTGTGGTTGTGGTGGCGGCGGGGGACACGCTGTCTAAACTGTTGGTGGACCAGGGTTTTTCCAATGTTGACGTGTTGGAAATCGCAAAAATATTAAAATCTGATGCTGATATAACCAGTTTGCGCGCAGACAATGATAAAATTGAATTTGTTCGTACTGACCCAGATGGACCAGTAGATAAAATTGTAATTATACCATCCCCATGGCGTCGCGTGGAAATAACATGTGATGATGCCGGCAAATGGCTGTGCAGCGCCCAAGATATCGAACCAGATCGCCGTGCGGTATATCGCGCGGGCGAAATCCGCGACGGGGACAGTTTTTACCTGGCGGGGGGACGTGCGGGAATTCCAGATGGAATATTAGCCGAGGTTTATGATTTATTGGCGTTCGAAATGGACTTTGAACGCGATGTTCGTGCCGGCCAGCATTTTTCAGTACTGTATGAAGAAAATTTTGCCGATGGGAAAAAGGTTGAAAATGGGCGCGTTCTGGCCGTGCAATTCGAAGCGCTGCGCGGTAATGTCAAAATGTATCGGTTTAAAAAATCTGATGATAAGGTTGGATACTATGACGAAAATGGCAATGGCGCAATAAAATCGCTGAAACGCACACCGATAAACAATGCCCGCGTGACCAGCAGTTTTTCGAATCGACGCAAACATCCTGTGTTGGGATATACCCGTGCGCACAAAGGTGTTGATTTCCGTGCATCAACCGGGACACCAATCCCAGCCGCGGGTGCGGGTCGCGTGGTTGCACGTGGATATAACAATGGGCATGGGAACTATATAAAACTGCGCCATAATGCATCGTATGAAACACTGTATGCGCATATGTCCCGTTTTGCCAAGGGTGTCGTTGTCGGAACAACTGTAAAACAGGGTCAGACAATCGGATATGTGGGGTCAACTGGACTGTCCACCGGACCACATTTGCACTATGAAATTATCAAAGATGGCAAGCATGTAAACCCAATGACGGTGAAATTACCCGCTATCAATAATTTGGGCAAAGAAGATAAAGAAAAATTCTTGGAATACAGACGCGTGCTGGATTCTGGGATCGATTTGTTATCTGCGCACCCGGATTGGTTTATTCAGTTATAATATGCACGCCCAACCCAGGGCGCGCATTTGTTTTTACTTGCATTCAATTGATAATAGTGTAATATTGTGGACGACAGAGAGAATTTGGGCACTGTAAACTATGCCCGCCAATTCCCCAGTGATACGTGGATATTTTGGGGAACAAACAAAGCCGCATTGCCACAGATTCACTACAAATAAAGACTGGTCTTTATTGGCAATGAATTGTGTGGCGATGCATACGTAAAACAAAAACAAGAGGTTTTTATATGGTAAAAGTCAGAGAAAAGAAAACGTTGCCAGATACAGTTGAATCTGGGGCACAAAATATGCCGGCTAAAATTCGCGGCACGAATAAACACGAAAGTGATAAAAACGATGAAAAATTGTATTTTATGGCATTGGGTGGACTGGAACACGTTGGCCAGAACATGTATGTGTATAAGTACAAGGGAAAATATCTGGTCGTGGATTGCGGTATGGGATTTCTGGAAGAAGAAATCGGTGCCGGGGACGTTCAATACTGTGATACAACATGGCTGGAAAAGCGTAAAAAAGATGTTGTTGGTTTCGTTATAACACATGGTCATGAAGATCATATCGGCGCACTGAAATATGTTTGGCCAAAATTCAGAAAGCCTATTTACTGTACGCGTTTTCCGGGCGAAATATTGGCCCAGACATTCCGCGGGGTTGAAATTGATTTTACCCCGGGTAAAGATATCGTGATATTTGACCATCATGGCGCAACACTGAAACTGGATCCGTTCGAAGTTGAAACATTCCATGTTTCCCATTCTGTGCCAGAGGCACAAATGCTGATTATCAAAACGCCGGCGGGGAAAGTATTACATACAGGCGACTGGACTTTTAACGACGACAATCCAATCGAAGAACCAACCGATTATGCACGTTTACGCGAAATTGGGTCTGACCCGAAATTGTTGGCATGTATGTCTGATTCAACATCTGTATCACGCCAAGAAGCACAAACAACCGAAATCCAGGTCCGTGAAACATTAACAGAAATTATGAAAAACGCCCCGGGGCGCGTGTTGGTCACGGGATATTCGCGGTCGATTGCGCGTATGAAAATGTTTGCCGAGGCCGCCCGTGCCGCGGGACGTGTTGCCGCAATCAAAGAACGCAGTAATCCAAACCCGGTGCCATATGTCGGATTGCCAGAGTTCCGCGAAATGGGGATGGAATTTGGTTATCTGGGGCGTGATGAAGTATATCTGTATAACGACATCAAAGATTTGCCCGCAGAAAAACAGGCCATTTTCTTGACCGGTTCCCAAGGCGAACAATATGCAATGCTGACGCGTCTGTGCCGCGGGCATGTGAAAGAAATGAAATTGCAACCAACAGACACGGTTCTGTTCAGCGCAATTATCATCCCGGGGCGCGAACAAGATGTTTCGTATCTGTACAACAAACTGGCACGTTTGGGTATAAAAACACATACTATATTCGACACAGATCATCTGCATGCCAGTGGACATGCCGGCCGGCCGGAATTCGAACGGTTCTATGACATGGTTCATCCCCAGGTTTCTGTTCCAATGCACGGCGATTATATCAACGAAATGCTGAATGGGAAAATGGCGATGGAACGCGGTGGCGCAAAGCACATGATGGTTGTGCATAATGGCGAAATGATCGCACTGGCCGACGGCGAAGCGCCGTATATCGCCGAAACAATTGAAACAGGTTTCGTTGTTATGGAAGGTGAAACCGAACGCAGCACGGATGACCCAGTGTACAAAACACGTAAAAAAATCGCCACCAATGGCGCGATATTTGTAACGTTGCCGGTGGACAAGCGCGGTTTTCTGAAAGGCACGCCAGAGGTATCCAGTGCCGGTATATTCGAAACGGATGATACTGGATTTATGAAGCGCCAGATTCAAATTGAAATTACCAAAGCAATTGATGGTCTGACGAAAACAGAACGCAAAGATCGCGGTAATCTGATTCGCGCGGTCCAGGTCGCAGCAAACAAGGTTGTACGCGCATCACTGGGGGCCGATAAAAAGCCACAATACAGTGTGCATTTCGTACAAAAATAAAAAACGCCCAAATGGGCGTTTTTTATTTTTCTTTAAAATACGGA
>JADINC010000033.1 GCA_017694255.1 Candidatus Enterousia avistercoris
ATATCCCAAATATCTCGCAATTGCCCGCCTTCGCGCAACGCTTCGGTGGGCACTGAAATTTCTTAATTGGCGTTGCCAATAACGAAATTTCGTGGCAGGGGCAGAAGGAATGTTCGGTTTCACCTCACCACTCGTACGGATTTCGCTGTGCTGCGCTTGCAAAATCCAACTCGTATGCGAACCCAACATTTTATTTAATTCGGGTTCGCTTCCTCTGCCCGCACCTTTGACTTAAAATTCCCCAAAATATGACAAGCATATTTTGGCGAATTTTCTGGCAGGGGCAGAAGGAATCGAACCCTCATCCGCGGTTTTGGAGACCGATATTCTACCGTTGAACTATGCCCCTGTAATCTTTATTTACCGTCTGTTGTACCGCTTAATTCCCCAATAGCCTGCGTGCACGGTAGCACACTTTTATGAAAAATCAAGCGGAAAGTATTATACGGGTTTATTTGCAGCCGTGCAAGTAAAATATGAATTTTTATATTATTTAAATATGTTTTTAGTGCACTTTTCACTTGCACTGGTGCTTTGATTTTGTCTACAATCACCATATATATGATGGAGAGGAATCACTTGCAAGACCGCATAGAACCGCCTGTTTTATTATCTAGATTGTTAATTTTTGTCTTTGCGGCAATGCTGGTTGTGCTGGGCGCAATGGTTGGCACACTGTATTGCATGTATCCACTGGACCGGCCCCAGGTGTTCTTTTTAATGTCTGCGCCAAAGAATGACTTGCGTGTTGTTTTACGCGAAATGGCACCTATTGATGAAAATATCGATAATTTTAAGCGCACGTTTATTCGCGAATATATCAAGGCACGTAATGAAATTATACCGAATGTACGTGAAATGCGCCGAAAGTGGACAAATGATGCAAACGGCGCCGTGTATACGTGGTCCAGTCCAGATGTATATAATGCATTTACCCAGACAGGTATGTGGAATTTATGGATGTCTGCGGTGCCAGATTTTGATTTTTCGTGTTCGGTCGAATTTGAAAATGGCGCAATCGCCCCACGTGGCAATGACGTTTGGGCGGTAACTTTTCAATATTTCTGTTCAGATATTGATAGACAGACTGATAAAAAAGAGTATACAATACGAATAAAGCTGGATGCACCAAGTGATGCCACAATCAAGTGGGACGAACGTTTTAATAATCCATTGGGTATACGCGTTTCAGAATATGTGGTGGAATCTGGGAATGGGGATCCGCTGGATACGGGATATTTGGAAACCGACGGCGCGGTACAGTAATATAACAGAAACGGAAGGAATACGGTCATGACGTTTACAAAGGCGATAAAATTAAATATATCCGTGATATGCATGGCGTTGGTATGCAGTGGGGGCGCGGCGTTTGGCGCCGGAATCCAGTCGGCATGGGACAACCCAAATGCAAATATGGCATCGGGCAGTTTGAAACCTGGATATGCACAATTAACCTGGTCCAAGGGCAGTGTGCTGCCAGTAAAACTGCGTAATGGCATGACAACATTAATAACATTGCCAAACGGTGAAAAGATTGCTGATGCGGTTGTTGGCAACAGTGGACTGTTTTCTATTGAATCCGCCAAGGGCAGTAATATTATGTACATAACCCCACAACCGTCAAACCAGGGTTCTGATACAAACATGATTGTGACGGGTGAATCTGGTAATGTTTATACGTTCTATCTGCGCAGTGAACCATCAAATGCCAGTGAAATTACATATTCCCAGGTAGATGTTATACTGGACGGGAACGGCGCGGTATCCACAACAACAGGCAGTACAAATACCGTGGGCAGTGCGGGCTCTATATTCAAAACGGCATCCAGTACCGCAAACACGGTTGGAACAGATGGCGAAGATTACGGTTGGATAAAATCAATGAAAATTGATCCGTCTGAATTCCGTTTCGATTTGGATATATTTGTACCAAACCCAGATGATTATGTTATTGCCCCAGAACGCGTATGGCGCGACCGCATATTTACATACATCGATTTCGGGGACAAGGTTATTTCTATGACCCAGCGCCCAGTTGTATCATTATTAATCGAAGGTGGCGAATCCCCGGTTGGATTCCGCACCGATGGCGAAGATGGACGCTTGTTAATTGTCGAAGCGGTTGGTGATATGGTTCTGCGCAGTGGGCAACGTATTGTTTGTATTAAAAAGCGCGAAAAGCCATTCTTGATTGCAGATACGGCGTCTGTTATGGCCCTGGCCGAGGCGAACGTTGCGCAAAGTATCATGTCTGGGCAATCATTAAACAATATCGCGTACACCGCGGATGTAAATGCGATAAATGCATCGGCAAATGGATATACAACAACACCGATGATGGTTGGCACTATGCCAATAGGTGGCACAACCGCCGGGTACTATGCACCAGCGGGCTATGCATTGCCAACACAAACGTACGGTGGCGGGACCAGTGGCATAAACATGGTGCCAACAGAACGTCTGACGGCGGGATCATTTTTACCACAAACCGATATTCCACTAATAACCAGCAATCAAACAGGGGTTGCGGTTGAATTACGTGCTGATAAATCGGTCAAGGCATTGGAAGATTACTGGGCAACACTGTTGGCGACATTCAGCGGCGAAGATGGCCAGGGAATATTGAACCAATACAAAGACATGGTGTTCTTTGCGGTCGATGAACAGGGTGTTGGTGATCTGGGCGACGAATCGTCAACCGCAGGACGGCTGTATCGGTTGCGCATAGGGCCACTGGCAGATGTCACCGTTGCCCAGGAATTATGCAATAAATTGCTGGAATTCAGCGGGACCAGTTGTACGGTTGTGCGGATACAATAAATAAACATCGCGGATAAAAATGAAATCGATAAAAAAGCAATTTTCTGATCTGCGCAAAAATACGCCAAAGCATGTTCAATGGCTGTTATTGGCGGCTGCGTTCGTTGTGGTGCTGATACTGTTAACATTGCTGTTGACGCACGAAGAAGATACCGCAATCGAAAATGCCGAAGATATTCCTATTACAGTGTTAATAACCCCAGATGCAATTGATTGGCCATCTGTTATGGTTGGCGATACAGAAACGGAAAAAATAACAGTATCTGCCAGCGCACCAGTGAAAATTACACGGGTTTATACCGCAGATGATGTTGTGGGTTTGGATACGACAAAACAAACGTGCACCGCAATGAGTCAAATTGACGCCAATACTACATGCACGATTAATCCAGAATTTACACCATCCGCCGAAATGACGGCACAATCAACAGAATTACTGGTTGACTGGCACGACATTAATGCCCCAGAAGAAATGCAAAATACGGCGCGGGTTGTGTTGGTACTGGGCGCGGTCGCCCCAGAACCAATTATTGTCCCAGAACCAGTGGACACAACCGAACCAGTAATCGAACCAGAACCAACACCAGAACCGGAACCCGTGGCATTTGTTGATCCGGCCCCCATTTCGACAGAGATCAAAGAAGATATAGAAAAAATCGCGCCGTCTGATGATTTCTTGTTTACGGATCCGGTCGATGTTTTGCCTGAACCCGAACCGGTCGTTTTGCCCACAGAAACAGTGGCGCCACCATTGCCGTCTGAGTCATGTTATCAGTTTGCAATGCCGGGGTATAACCTGTCGGGTGTACAAAGCGGTTGGATTCGCCCCAGTGGTGGTGCGTACTATTACCACCCGTTTGCTGATACAGAATGCGAAAATCCAACGGGCGTATATAATCCTGATAACGGCATTATCACAGATATAAATAACCCGGGGCAAAAAATTGGAACGGATGCCGAACATATTGGATATACAACAATACAGAATGGTACATTGCCCCAGTTATCAAACCCGGCAACTGAACGCACAGTCAATCGTTCCGTGCAATTGTCAACCACTGAATTGGTGGCTGCCGCTGGTGGCATGGGCCATGTCATTGATACAACTGTACAAGACGATATTCTGGTTGGCACCAGTGGCACGGCGGTGTATTCGTCGGACCCATTTGACAGAAAATTTGTGTTGCGCCAGTATAAACCAATTCCAGCCACAATTGTGTCCGAAGTTCGCGCTGACCCGTCGTTATATGGATGTGATTCGTCGGGAAATTGTACAGGCCAAACATTGCCCGTGCGTGCCACCGTTGATCGTAATGTTTATGCCGATGATGGGCGCACTGTTGTCATCCCAACGGGGACATTAATGCTGGGGTATGTGACGGGTGAAATTCCTGGGCCATATAAAACAGTTGGACGGATGCAAATAAACTGGTATCAATTTATACTGCCCAATGGTGTTGAGTTTAATTTTAGCACCAACGAAGCACCTTTTTCGGGCGATTCACAGGGACGCGCGGGTGTGCCGGGTCATGGCAGCACTGATTATGTTGAACAATTGGTTATGCCAATGTTGACGGCAATTGTGCCGGCCGCGGTTAACATGATTGCACCAATTGCGGATACATTTGTTAATCAAATTGATTTGGATAATAACACCGTGGTACAAAGTGGTACTATGCGTTCATCTGAACTGGCCAAACAAGAACTGATTACCGCATGGAACCAGGTCGCACAAAAATTACTGGTTGACGCAATGGATAACACAATACCGCCGTTTTCGATTGCTGCCGGCACCCGTATCACGGTGTATTCACCGAACGATTTAGTAATTACATGTGGCAACGACAACAGCAAAGAATGTTCGGTTAAAAATGTACAAGCGGCTTCGAATACGTCGGATAGCAGAAATAAACGTCAAGATGATTGGCGATCCAGTGCACGACCAAAAGTTAATTATTCAGACGGCTCCTGGACTGGTCAGGTACGTTCGTTCAATCTGGATACCTATTGTACTAATCAAACGGATGATGGTATGTGGGATATAAATCCAGAACTGACTGCAAAGGTTATTGCGGAATCCGGATATGATTACAGAACCGTGTTGGCGTATTGCCAATCGCTGAATTACCAGGCGATAAGCAATGCCCAACAGGATGCTTATTATCAAAATCAGCAACAAGTGTTCCAGAAAACATATGGTACACCCAGTAATCAAACACCACCACAACAACAGGCGTATAACGAAGATATCTTGGGGCTGACATATGATGACAGTGGCGCGATTCAAAATCCGTTTGTTGATGTTGCACCTGTTGAAGAAGTTGTCCCGGTGACGCCCGAAGAAACTGTTATTACATGTCCCGATGGTGGTGCCCCAGATGAATTCGGTTGCTGTGCCGGTGAAGTGTATACTGATATGGGTGAACAAGGATTCAATTGCTGTCCAGAAGCTGGTGGTGATTGTTTCCCACCAATAGAAATATAACCAGCCCGCCATATGGCGGGTTTAATTTTGAAACAAAAACAAAGGAGTCTAAACAAACATTTTCTGCAACAGATATTTCATGCGCCATGGGCGCTTTTTTTTATTTGTATCGATTCGAACATACAAATAAAAATTTGCTAAACAATTAGAAAAACAAATCATCAAATCAACCAATGGTTGTAGTCTTTTACACACGGCAACTGATTATATATATAATCATGCCATAGGAAAACAATCTTAACACAAAAGGAGGGTTCTATTATGACATCACAAAAAACACAAAACGCATATTCGGCAGAAAAATTTCAAAGTGCAGAACAATTGTGGTTCTGGTTTTTATATTCGAAATCTGTACAAAATGGTTTTGCACGCAATGCGCATGCGGCAACACGACGTGTATGCGAATTGCTGGATGTCGAAACACTGATTACAAAATTATATTTATCGGGCGATTTAACCACAGAACAATTAAAAATTATGAAACAATTTGGCGACCGGCGCCGCGCACCACACCAATATATATGGTCTGAAAACCGCGCAGCGGCATTATGGCACGACGCCATGGAAACAATAGGCGCCGTTGCAAAAAAACGTGGATGGATTGAATAAAAACGGGGCAACGCCCCGTTTTTTCAAAGCGCAAAGTTCAGAGTGCAAAGTGCAAATGTGGTGTTGCCGCGCGACGGCATTATTATTTACTGGATTGCCGCGCTGCGTCCGCAATGATAGAAATATGTTTAATATGCAAATAAAGGATGAAAAATGATTATAATTGGTTTTGCAAATAATACATCAAAATTACTGCCACGAATTTTTTGCCGAACGCCGCGGCACTGTGCGCCAATTGTGCGCGTGGCATCAAACAAATATATAATGTATCAATTTGTCAGACACGGAACAATCGCACAAATATCACTGAATTCGCGTGCGATAAAATTACTGTGTGCGCATGGGTGGCGTTTTGTTACCGTTAAATGCACCCTGCCCTGTGACTTTATGCGTTGTGCACGACGCGCGCGGACATGCGTTGCACTGTGTAAATATGCAATTAATATTTATGCCCCATTTATTCAAACACCGCGGGCGCTGTACAAAAGTTTAAAGAACAAAGTGTAAAGTTCACAGTGCAAATATTGTGTCGCATTCGCGACGCGTTAATTAACCTGGGCCCCGCGGTCTGCATCCACCCGCGAAAACTGACGTTTTCGCGGGGCCCGGGCCGCGGGGTGACAAAAGGAATGGGCCCGGGCCGCGGGGTGACAAAGAGCGTGCCTGCGGCGCAATGGATCCCGGCCTGCGCCGGGATGACGACAGAGAGGTCGCGGGGTGACAAGGGGGCGCGGGCGGGACAGAATGTGTTAAATTATTTCTGCAACCGTTTGATATAATACATCTGGCCAATGCCGAATATGTTCGATACTGTCCAATACAGCACCAAGCCCGCCGGCATCCACGCAAACATTACAGTAAATATCAGCGGCATCCACTTCATTACCTTTTGCGTTTGGGCAACCGCATCATTATTTGCACCACTGGTCGTCGTTGACGCAGTTTGTAATTTCTGTTGCAGCCACATCGTCACGCCCATCAATATCGGCAGTATAAAGTATGGATCCATTGCCGCCAGGTCTGATATCCATAAAAAGTGTGCACTGCGCATCTGGACCGATATTAACAGTGCTTTATACAATGCAAAGAATATAGGAATCTGAATCAGCATCGGCAGACATCCGGACATCGGCGACGTCTTGTGCGTCTGGTACAGGCGCAACATTTCCATCTGCATGCGGGCCTTGTCATTGGCGTACAGTTTTTGTATACGCATCATTTCGGGTTGCATTTTCTGCATTGCCATCATTGATACATATGATTTCCGCGTCAGTGGCCACATCGCCAGACGCAACAGCAACGTCATCAAAATAATCGCAACACCGTAATTCATTACAACTGAATTCAGCATATGCAACAGCCATAATATCGGACGAACAAAGAACCAAAACCATCCATAGTCAACGGTGTCATCCAAGCCACTGATATACTTATCTGCAGATTGCAAAATACGATAATCACGTGGGCCCATATACAGATTCGTCGTTATCGTATCCGTCGCACCAGGCGCAATCGAAATCGCAGACGCCACTGTGTCTGCCTGGAACATATCGCCCAATGGCTTTACACGCATGGTCTGGTCTGGCGATGCCACCGACGCAATTGTTTCCCAATACTGGTCAACAAATCCAATAAATCCATTTGTCGTTGAATACGCGTATGATTTATCTGTGATACGCGCCCAATCTTCGCGTTCTATATCGGAATTAACATACGCAACGGATCCAGTATAAACACCTGCCGATGACGATGTGTCATTCGCACGCACAATTTCTGCATATGGCGCAACAGATATCGTGTCTGCGGTTGTGTTCTTAACCGTATCCGCCACAGATATTACATACCCATCAATCGTTATAGTGCGCGTAAATTCAACCCCATCAGAATTGCGCCATGTGTATTTATCGCCGTCTTGATTCCATACAGTTGTCTGGGTCGGTACATCGGTACCATTTGCAATCATGCCGACCAGCGCGTATGATTTTTCACCCCCCAACAATACCACAGGACCAGAATTATCATCAGACGCATCCGCAGAATAATTTAACAAATTTATATCAGATATACGCAGTCCCTGGACACGGGCGGTTAAATTTTCTGATGCAATTTCAGATACCGGCACTGCAGACAAATCAACACGTTCTGGTTGTTGTGTGGCGTCTGTTTTTTGCGTCTGGGCGGATTGTGGTGTCATCCACCATGACATTAACCACCATGCCGCCAAGAACAATATTAACCACCAAAAAAATCCGCCCCAACGTGATTTCTGGGCATTTGCATCACGCGCCGCGTTCCACTGGCGAAAGCCAGAATTATTATCAAGATATTTTACCATTTATTTTGTCCTTTGTTCTGATTGTACAGCCCTTACGCAGCGGCGCCGCGCCAAGTACCAATTTAATATAAATAAAAATACACCAATTACAATGCACATGTCCGCAATATTAAATGCAGGATAATGCCACGCGCCAACATGAAAGTCCAAAAAATCAACCACCGCACCAAAACGAACCCGGTCAATCAGATTCCCCATCGCACCACCAACAATTAATGCCAGCGGAATTCCTTCGTACGATTTGGCGCGCGCAAATAAATAATACGCAATAAATCCAATAATAAACCCAGTTGCAATAATTATGATTAATGGGGCCGCTTCGCCAACTGTGCGCAACATCGAAAATGACGCCCCAGGATTCCACGTAAATACAATATTAAAGAAATCGCACACACGCATCATCATATATGGCACAGGTACAATTTCCCACGCAGATCCAACCAATGGAACCCCACCAGTTATCAGGTATATTAAAATTCCCTTTGTAATCTGGTCCAATATGATTGCACCAATGATAATTGATAAATATTTTATAATTTTCTTCTTCATTGTTTTCCCCATGCCAGAAAATATAACAGGACCATCCCATAAAATCAAATATAAAACAGCCCCGATTCCACGGAGCCATCAGATTTATTATCAATATACCTGTTACGCAATGTCCGCAACAGGCCGTTCCAGTGCAGAATAATTATCTGCACGCATAGAATTTAATAATTCTGTTATTTTGCCATCAGATACACCCAGATGTGATAACACCCCAGATCCCAACATAAATGATGATTCTATGGTTTCGGGTAATGCCTGGGCCACGTTCAGTTTCATTAATTCATGCGTATCCGCCAAATTACGGGCACGCGCAAAAATCCGTACACGTGGCGCAATATTGCGGACAGTATGAATCGTGTTACGCGCCGTCGTTATATTATCCAGCGCAATTACCACAGCACGTGTGCGGCGTGGCGTCAATCCATAATCACGCATAACAGAATCATTTGCTGTATTGCCGTATACCACATTAAACCCGCGTTCGCGCCCCATCATAACCGCATTTACATCTAAATCAATCGCAACATATGGTATGTTTTTCGCCGCCAGCATCTGGGCAATTATTTGACCAACGCGACCAAACCCACAAATTATCACCGCTGGCTTTGTTGCGCTGTCTTTGTCTTCGGCACTTACCAAAGGATACTTTGATAATATAATTCCGTGATGACGCAACCAATCAAATACAACCAACAAAATCGGTGTTAACATTATAGAAACAATTATTATGGCGGTTAAAATTTCTTGGTGCATTTGGGGTAATGCGTCAATGCCAGCGCCCTTCATAGTTTGCAACATTAACAACCCGAATTCGCCACCCTGGGCCAATATTAATGCAATCATAACAGAATCTGGGGTGGGAACATGACGCACACGTGCAACAATAAATATCGCCAGAAATTTTATAATCAACAGTCCTGCAACGCCGGCTAAAACAACATACCAATACTGGCCCAAGAATGGCAAATTCAATCCCATGCCCAATGATATGAAAAAGAACGCCATAAATAACATCGAATACGGTGATATTTCGGCACTGACCTGGTGCCGATAAATTGTTTCAGACAACAGCATACCCGCTAAAAATGCCCCCAGACCAACCGGCAGCCCAATCAAATTCATAACGCACGCCCATACAATTATGTTCAGCATAACCGCCAAAACAAAGGCTTCGCGGGATTTCAGCCGCGCAACCAGACGCATTAATGGGTTTAATACAAAACGACCAATTACCACTACACCAACAATTAACGCGACCGATAGTACTAAAATATCAATGGCTGTCGCGCCCAGATTAAAACTCTTGCCTGCGAATACTGGCAACATGGCCAACAATGGAATCGACAATAAATCTTGGAATAATAATATTGAAAATGTCTGGCGCCCCATGTTTGTATTTAATTGGTTGCGGTCCGTTAATAACTGAATATCTTCGGATGTGCTGGACATTGCGAATAACAACGCAACCATTATACACCCCAGCATTGACCACGTGGTCAGTCCTGTCAATATCGGGAACATCATAAATGCAACCATTAAAACCTGGGCCGCGCCAAATCCAAATATTGTGCGACGCATATCCCATAAACGACGCATGTTGATTTCCAGCCCCAAATTAAACCACAAAAATAATATTCCCAAATCCCCCAGAAAAGTCCATGTTTCAGATAACTGGAACAGATTTAAAACATATGGCCCAGATATTACCCCAGCAATCAAAAACGCAACCAATGCCCCAATACGTGCCATACGCAATATGCACATCAGTACAAACAATATTACAAAAAACATTAAAATCGCAATTGTCATGGGGACATTCTCTCGCTGGATAACATATATATTATATCAAAACACGCGCCATTTGCGCAAATGTTTCTGGTGCAATATCTTCGGCACGTTCGGTCCCAGATAATCCAAAGCGCGCCCAATCAACACCTGGCATTATGCTACGTATCATTTTTCTGCGCTGGCCAAATAATTTGGCCGTTAAATTTTCCAGACGCGATACATCGCCCAGTGCATGAATTTTCTCATGGTTTGGTATTACCTGGACAACTGCACTTTGCACACGGGGGCGCGGAACAAACGCAGTATTTGGAACATCAAACAAAATACGCGCATCCGCCACAAGTGATGTTAACAGCCCCAATCGCCCATATTCAGAATCACCCACGTGCGCAACAATACGACGCGCAACTTCGCGTTGAAACATTAATGTCATTGATTTTATGGGTTCGCCATGTGTGGCACGAATTAACCACTGGGTAAATAATTCTGTGCCAATATTATATGGTAAATTTGCACATATTGCGTATTCAGAAATCCCCAGTTTTGAAAAATCAACACGCAACGCATCTGCATATATAACCGTTAAACGTCCATCTGATGCCGCAACAATTTTATCCAGAATTGGTGCAGTCGTGTTGTCTTTTTCAACCGCAATCACACGGCGCGCGCCCGCCAACAACAATGCCCGTGTCAGCCCACCGGGACCGGGTCCAACCTCTATAACGTCTGTATGTGCGATATCAGGAACACTGCGCGCGATACGTCCTGTTAAATTTAAATCAAATAAAAAGTTTTGCCCGAATTGCTTTTTTGGCACCAGGCCCGCATCACGCATCATTTCTGATACCGGCGGCAAAGATTTTACATCACACGAAATCATAATTCTTTGCGCCCCCCAAATGCCAATGATAATGTGCCATCGTCCAGATAGTCTAAATCCCCACCCAACGGCACCCCAGACGCTAATTCGGAAAAACGTGGCGCAATGTCTGGACCAATAACAGACATAACATAATGTTGGGTCGTTTTTCCTTCGACCGTGTTGGGTAATGCAAAAATAACCTCTGTTATATTTTCAGATTTAATTCGTTCTGGCAGATTTGAAATATTTAAATCATCTGGCATTGTACCCGCAACCCCAGACAACAATCCCCCCAGTATATGATAGCGTCCATGAAACACCGACGATTTTTCCAGCGTCCAAACATCTGATAAATCGCGCACTATGCACAGTTGCCCATTTGCCCGCGCGGCATCACGACAAAATTCACACATGCCAACATCTGTATCACATAACACGCCACAATTTGGGCATGGACGAATTGTGTGCACAGTATCCAATAATGCGTTTGCCAGACTTTCTGCCCGCCCAGTATTA
Source organism: Candidatus Enterousia avistercoris (assembly GCA_017694255.1). Lineage (GTDB taxonomy): Bacteria > Pseudomonadota > Alphaproteobacteria > Rs-D84 > Rs-D84 > Enterousia > Enterousia avistercoris. Next base: position 11,965 of record JADINC010000033.1, read on the forward strand.
TCCTGGAGCAGCGCCAGCGTTATCCGCTGGGCCGCGCGTGTTCCCAAACGTGGCAAACGCGCAAATTGCTTAATCAACTTTTCTATTTTCGAATTCATGTTATACCAAACCCATTAATGAAATACATAACTGTCTATGCCGGCGGCCGTGGCGCGATTGCGAATATTCTGGGCCGATGATTCCGACAGATTATTTGCGCGAACGCGAAACATTCCGTTCGGCGCAGTTTCAATAACCGCGTTTACACCCAGTTTGTTTTTTACGTTATTTACCTGGGTCTGGGCGGTGGTGCGCGAAGAAAATGCACCAAATTGAACCCCGGCATTACCCGGCGCATTATTTGACACATCCCGTGGCGCAGAATATGCTGCCGGTACAGTCGCCGCACGCGCCGCATTATACGCCGCCGCAAATGTTGGCGCACCCGTCCCGACCGATGCCCCAGACGAAGATGATGCCGGCGCAGACGACGCAACAGACGGTGCAGAAAAACTGTTTACCACAACTGGGGCCGTATTATTTTTTATTGCATCAAAGCCCTTGTTCAACATATTGGTCGCCACAGACGCACGAATATCCTTGCTTTCTGCGCCCAGTACAACCGCAATCAAATGATGGCCATCACGCGCCGCCGTTGCAACCAATGAATATCGCGATTTATTTGTGTACCCAGTTTTCATTCCGTCACAGCCTGGATACGTTCCCAGCAAACGATTGCCATTCGTATATGTTTTACCGTTATACGTCCATGTTTTTATCCCGAAATATTTCCAATATTGTGGGAAATGCTTATACACCGCCATAGACAACAATGCAATATCCCGCGCGGTGGACAAATGATCATCATCTGGCAGCCCAGATGAATTTTCAAAATGCGTCCCAGACAATCCAATTTCGTTTGCGACACGCGTCATTAACGCGGCAAATGTACCTTCGCGGCCACCTTTTAAATTTTCGGCCAACACACGCGCAACATCGTTCGCACTAAGTACTGTTAATGCCTTTATCGCATCTTCGACTGTAATTTTACTGCCCGCGGCCAGCCCCAATTTTACCGGCGATGCCGCCGCCGCAGATTTAGATACAATTAAATAATCGTCCAAATGTAATCGCCCATGTTCCAGCGCATCAAATGTTAAATACAGCGTCATTATCTTGGTCAAAGATGCCGGGTAATTCTGGGCGGTTGCGTTTTCTTGGTACAATACGCGCCCGCTGTCCATATCGGCGACCAATGCCGCACGATAATCCGCCCCAAACGACGGCATAACCAGTATAAAACATGCAAATATTGTCCCCAGAAATCCTTTCATATCAATAGTGATTTTAGTAAAAAAAACAGGTGGCGGTCAACAGCATTTTCCACCACCTGGGGTTTCATAAAAAACACATGAACTAATCCAATGTGCGCAGACTGATTTTATCGCCATCGACGATAACAACCTTGCCATCGGTTACACCGAATTTATGCGCCGCAGCGAACGCGTCGCGCTGGGCAAATAAATCGGTATCATACAGCGGGAACACACCACGCGACAGACACAACTGGTTTGCAACATGCTTTTCATTGCACACCGCAACGATTGGAATATCAGGCTTGCGGCACGAAATCTGGGTTGCAATGTCTGTATCACGTGCAAATACAACGATAGCCGCGGCGCGGTTTAAATACGCCATGGACGCAACACTGCGCGACCAGTCGTTTTCAGGTATATTTTCAACACGCGACCAATCATACGGATTGGCAATAGCGTCAGTATCTGAATATGCCAAAATCTTTGCCATGGTATTAATTACATTTACTGGATTTATACCGATTGTTGTTTCTTCGGATGTCATGGTCGAATCTGCGCGCAAATATGCCGCATTTGCAACGTCGGTAATTTCTGCGCGTGTTGGAAATTCGCTGTTTACCATTGTCCCCAACATTTGTGTCGCCATGATAACAGGCTTGTTCAATTTTCTGCATTCACGAATTATATGGCGCGATATGGCGGGAACCTGTTCAAAGGGGACTTCTACCGCCAGGTCGCCACGCGCAATCATTATTCCATCAGCCACAGCCGCAATTTCAGATATACGCGCAACAGCGTTCGGACGTTCAATTTTTGCAATAATCTTTATCGGGTGCGCGGTGCGTGCAGTGATGAAATCACGAACTTCGGCAACGTCTTCGGGACGCTGGACAAAAGATATGGCGACCCAATCTGGATTTTTTGTAATTGCATATTCCAAATCCGCGCGATCTTTGGCTGTTAAAACAGATGTTGCAATTTCTGTATCGGGTAAATTAAACCCACGGCGCGACCAAATTTCATTTCCGCGGACAACTGTCGCAACAATTTTATCAGACGAAACACTGTCCACCGTCATCTCAATTTTGCCGTCATTTAATAAAATTCTGTCGCCAACGTTCAAAGATTTTATAACGTCTGCGTCAGGCAATTGAACACGCGTTTCATCGCCCGGGGTTGGATCGTTATCAAATGTAAATTTCTGGCCCGGGGTCAGCGGATATTTATCTTCGGTTTTAAAATTACCGATGCGATGTTTTGGCCCCTGCAGGTCAATGACAATCGCCACGGGGGTATGCAGTTCATTTGATATTTCACGAATCATGTCAATTTTTTTGCCCTGGACATCCCCGGTGTCATGGCTGAAATTCAACCGACACATATTAACCCCCGCAGAAATCATACGGGTTAATGTTTCTTTATCTTCGCATTTTGGTCCAATGGACGCAGTAATCTTGGTAAATCTGTTCATAATAAACCTGCTTTATTTATACTTTCTGTTTTTCTTGATTTTTGCGCTTTATGGTATATCATACCCCATAAGAAAAGACAAGGAGAAATCACCCATGAAAACAGAAAACCACGGCGCAATTGACAATCAACAATTGTTAAGCATTATTGAACGCATTGAAAAACTGAACGAAGATGCGGCCGCAATCGCCGCAGATATCAAAGAAATTTTTAGCGAGGCTAAATCCGCAGGATTCGACCCCAAATATATTCGCCAGATGATACGTCTGCGCAAAATGGACCCAGATGAACTGGACGAAGCAGACGAACTGACACAAATGTATCGAAATGCGTTGGGATTATAATGAAAAAATTTACCCGCAAAATCGAAAACTTTGTGTGTGCAAATTGTGGCGCGCATGTTTCGGGCAATGGATACACAAACCATTGCCCAAATTGTTTATGGTCCCGCCATGTTGATAATAATCCGGGCGACAGAAATTCTGACTGTGGCGGAATGATGCAACCAATCCAGATGGAAAAATCAGGCGACGGATTTGTAATAACACACAAATGCGAAAAGTGTGGCAAAGTTATCCGCCAGCATGCTGCGCCCGATGATAATATTGATGCAATTATTGCATTGTCTGTTGATAATTCATTTATATTTGGAAAAAAATCCCCGAAATAAATATCGGGGATTTTTATTTACGCATATGACGCGTGGCCGCCGCAATAAATGCATTAAACATCGGATGGCCAGTATATGGACTGGATTGAAATTCTGGGTGAAATTGACCCGCAATAAAAAACGGATGATTTTTTAATTCTATTATTTCTGGTAAACGGCCATCAGGACTGAGCCCAGAAATCACCATCCCCGCATCTGCAAATTTGTCTGCAAATGCGATATCCATTTCATACCGGTGGCGATGACGTTCAGATATTTTATCTGTGCCATAAATTTGATGGGCCAATGTATCTGGCTGGATTACACATGGATACGCCCCCAGTCGCAATGTTCCGCCCATGTTTTCAGAATCATGGTCCGCCATTATGTTTATAACAGGGGTGCAATTTTTGGCAAATTCGGTGGAATCTGCATCCGTTATCCCCAAAACATTACGTGCAAAATCTATGACCGCAACCTGCATCCCCAGGCATATTCCCATATACGGCACGTTATTTTCACGCGCATATCCCGCCGCAGCGACTTTTCCCGCAATACCACGTGTGCCAAAACCACCCGGGACCAAGATTCCATCAACATCCATCGCATCAGCCGCTGAAAATGTTTCTGCATTTATTTTCTTTAAATCGACATGCACATTATTTTGAATACCGGCGTGAAACAATGCCTCGTTCAACGATTTATATGCATCAGGAACATTAAAATATTTACCAACAACCCCAATTTTTACATGCGGCAAATCTGCATCCAGATAATGTGAAATCCTGTTAAATTTATCCATATTGCCGGTCGCATTTGGCAAATCAAAATGATTGGCAATTATATCAAATACATGCTGGGCATCATATGCAGATGGAATTTTATATATATTATCAACATCGATTCCACTGATTACATTTTTAGCCGGCAAATTACAGAACATGCCAATTTTTGCGCGTTCTTCGTGGGTCAACATGCGCGGACTGCGTACAA
>JADINC010000034.1 GCA_017694255.1 Candidatus Enterousia avistercoris
GTATCGACAATCGCGCATGGTGTTGGTGCCGAACAAATGATTGTATCACAATCGTTAAAGAAAATGCGCGATGCTGGACTGGTACAAACACACCGTCGCGGGATATTTATTTATTATGAAATATGTGAAGAATACCCCGCCAGTATATTTGTTTGCCTGCGCAAACTGTTTGGTCATATGACGGACCAGTTAAAGTTTCTGCGCACGGGACACAAAGAAATCTTGCCCACCGATTATACAACAATGGCGGCAAACCGAATAAAACTGTTTGCGAATTACGACAAAATGCGAATATTGGAATTTTTAACATACCGCGGTGAATCATGCGTATCAGAAATTGTTGCCGGGACCAGTATTCCACAAATCAAGGTATCCCAATATTTAAAAAAATTATTGGATGATGATTTTGTGAAATCACGCCGCGATGGTCGGTTTATATACTATGATATAACCTCCGGCGTACACAAAACCACAATCGGATGCATACACAAACGATACGACCGCGTCGGGGACAAATTTTAACATTATTATTTATTACTATATTGAAATTACAAATAATTATATTATACTACTAGTGTAGTAATATATTACCTTTTATATTTAAGGAGAAAAAAATGTTACATATTTATTTTACAAAGCCGTATTTTTCGAAAAAAAACAGTTCTATTATATACAATAAAATTAAATATAATATGAGCTGGTTTAATAATAACGATAATAATGATAATAAAAGCAATTCTAGTAATTCCAGTAATAACATTGATTGGGATGCATACGATCAATTAAACAACAACAAACAACAAGATCCTGAGGATCGTGGCGTTATAGAAGCGCCAGCAAATGCAGAAACAATTATATATGAATCACCAGATGGTCAACAATACGAAATTTCCATTTCTGATTTAATAGAAGCCGATGATGATGACGAAATAAAATACACAGCCCCAAAAAATCAAGATTATTATAAATTAAAGTCATCATACAAAAAAACAAAAAAATATATCACTACCATAAAATCACACCGTTATTTCACATTCTCTCATTAAACAAAAAGGAGAAAACATGCAAAAAAACGAAGTCCTGACTCCTGAAATTATTGAATCAATTGATAACACAATTCGGCTGTTAAAAGAATTGAATCCAGAAAACGAGCAAGATAAAAAACATATCGCCGGTCGCATTGCCGCACTGGAATGGATAAAAACCGGCAGTGGCGGTAAAATCATCGTAAACATTCCCCACAAAGACGATTAAAATACCAAAATAAAAACGCCCCACTTGGGGCGTTTAATTTTGGTAGCGGGAGAGGGACTTGAACCCCCGACACGTGGATTATGATTCCACTGCTCTAACCAGCTGAGCTATCCCGCCAATGCCCCGCATTATAACAAAGATTTTATAAAATGCAAGGAACAAATGCGCGCTTTTAATTTGATTTTTTCCGCGCGCAATTCTATCATAGGAATTGTATCGGGGGTTCCGATACTGGGATTCAACACCCATTGTATGCGCATCCGTGCGGACGTAAAACGCCTGCCCTATACCGGCATGAGTGCGATGTTATATATCGAAAGCATCGCGCTATTACGCATACAATAGTGTTGAAACTCCTGCCGTCTTTATATAAAAACGACGGCCTTTTTTATTCAACCACAGGGGGCCTGTATGCGTATAAATTGGAAACAGCGTGAACGAATTGCAACAATTGCATCTGTATTTGGATGGACCAAAACAAATCGTCGGCACATTCGCGACAAAATCAGATTTCATGACATACTGTCCAACACGCCACGCCCCAGATTACCGATGAAAAAGTACGAAAATCGGATTTCTGTGGCATTTTGCTTTAATGACAATGGGTATAAACTGGCATGTGTTTCTATAAAATCACTGATTAAGGCATCAGAAAACCGGTGTGATTACGATATATATTGCGTTGTTGATGATGGGGTAAGTGCCACCCATCGTCGCACAGTATCAAAAATGACGCACGGCACAAAATCACGTGTGATATTTTTAACCGCATTAAATGATTTTGACAATTCATATCGTCGCAATTGGCCTGCGGCGGTTTGGTGGCGAATGGGACTGCCAAAACTGTTGCCAGATGTTGATAAAATAATCTATGCCGACATAGACACACTATTTTTCGACGACTTAATCGAACTGGACCGCATGGATATGGGAAAAAATATACTGGGGGCGGTCCGCGATTATCCGAATGGTTATGTAAATTCCGGATTTTTGGTTATGAATTTAAAGCAAATCCGTGCTGAAAAAATCTATGATAAATGGTTGCACGCATCACAAATAAAGCGCTATAAAAACCCTGACCAAGATTTATTAAACTATTCACTGCGTGGTCGCATAGTATTTTTACCATTAAAATATAATTTTCAAACTATGCTGGGGAAATGGATATTCCGCGCGCACAGTGAATATGAAATTGACGATTTAAAATATAATCTGGTTGTTATGCATTATTCCAGTTGGCTAAAACCCTGGTACGCGCCGGACCGTCGCCCGATATTTTCAGACCACTGGTGGCGCGTTGCCCGCGAAACAGGCCTGTATAACGATTGATTACGCCACGGCAAAAATTCATTATAAAATTTAATAAATTTCTATTGCAAATATTTTGCATATAGTATAATATTACGCGTATGAAAAAAATTGCTGTATCTATTTTATCTGTTTTATTTATAACATCTGCATATGCGGACACAAACCCATTTATGGGCGAACATAAAAACCAGATTGCCCTGCACATTGGCCAGGGTGTAAACAGTGGTTTTCTGGTCCCACCGCCAAGTCAATTTGTACCATTCTATATGCTGCATTTCCAGTATTCACAACCGACCACATTTTTCAAACTGCCCGCGCGCCAGTCTATTAACATCGGTCAAACATTGGGCTTTGGTCAAAAGTACGGATGGGATTGGGATAAATATACAATACCAATGATATTTTTATCCGAAGACATTGCATTATTTCACGGTGAAAAATGGTATTTCGCAACGGGTATTGGCGCGGGACTCCAGGCACAGCAAAACGAACGTCTGGGGGCAAAGTTATTATTCCAATTTAAATTAATTGGCGGATATAAAATAAATGACAAATGGGCGGTTGAATTATTTATGCAACATTTTTCCAACGCCAACACCGCGACTGAAAATTATTCATACGCATTTTATGGTCTGGGCATAACATATAATTTCTAACATACCTGCGACGCATTGGACCCCGGCCTGCGCCGGGGTGACGGCGTTCTTCTTACTTGTCATCCCGGGGCGCGGCCCCCCGCAAAAACGCATGTTTTTGTGGGGTACTGTTTGAGCCTGGGATCCAGGTATATTTTAACTTCTTTATTTTTTGTTATTCTGGGCTGTATCCAGAATCGCGCAATATATTTGGGTACAGATCGATCCATTCCGGATTTTTTTGAATTATTAATTTGATTTTCCAGCCACGCTGCCATTCTTTTAATTGGCGTTCGCGGCGGACCATTTCTTGCAAGCTGTCATGCCATTCGTAATATACCAATTTGTTAACGTTATAGCGAGATGTAAATCCGGGAATTTCTTTGTGTTTATGTTGCCAAATTCGAACGACCAAGTTACTGGTTGAACCAATGTATAATGTTCCCATTTTATGATTTGTTAATATATAAACATATCCCCCAGATTTCATGTGTATATTTTGACAAAATTGTAACCAAATATCAATGTTTGTCTGCGGCGCATTGGACCCCGGCCTGCGCCGGGGTGACGGCACGGGGTGTATCAATATAATCTCATAAATGGTATCTTGCAGCAATAAAACATTAGCCCATTAAATTACTTTGGCCCGGGTGGCATCAGGTGCAGAAAAAAAGTAGAGAATTCGACGATAATTGTATTATACCAGTATCAGGGCATAAAAAATATCAGACTTCAACAAAACAACGGTATAGTAGAAGCAAGGTTATCTTTAATCGTCACCCCGGCGCAGGCCGGGGTCCAATGCGCCGCAGGCATAACCATACATTGCCATTGCAAATTACAACTTTGAATTAATCACCAATCAATGGGTGTTTTGCCATGCGCGACCAAATATTCATTCGCACGTGAAAAATGGTGATTGCCAAAAAATCCGCGACTGGCCGACAGTGGCGACGGATGCACACTTTTTAAAATCAAATTCTTGTCTGGGTTAACAAACTCCGCCTTGCGTTGGGCATAACTGCCCCACAGCATATAGACAATATTATCACGCGTCGAAACCGTGCGTATAACGGCATCTGTAAATTGTTCCCACCCACGTCCCACATGCGATGCCGCACGATGCGCCGCAACTGTCAATGTTGAATTTAATAATAATACACCCTGCTGTGCCCAATCTGTTAAATCGCCATGCGTTTTTGACGCCCGCCCCAGGTCATTTTGAATTTCTTTATAAATATTTACCAGTGACGGCGGAATTGGTGTCGGTGGCAATACAGAAAAACACAGTCCATGCGCCTGACCCGGTTCATGATATGGGTCTTGACCAATAATTACAACCTTTACATTATCCAACGGACACAGATTAAACGCATTAAAAATATTTGCCGGCGCCGGATACACCGCATGTCCCGCCAGATATTCACCACGCACAAAATCGGTCAATTTAATAAAATAATCTTTATCAAATTCCGCGCCCAGCGCATCTTTCCATGATTGTTCAATTTTTACATTCATGTTTTAGTTCCTTTATTAGACCAACCTGTGCGCTTTTCCACAAAACAACATCGATATAGCCCCGCGGTAAACCTGTCTGGCGACACAAGTCATCAAACATCGCATCACACGCACTACGAATTTCCGGACACAGTTTTTTATTATCTATTTTCGCGCCCAATGCCGGATTTCCTGCATACAGCGCGCCCAGGCGTTGAATCCAAATATCGTATTTCACCACATCTTCGCCCAAGTTGCGCGCCAAATGATTTGCGGTAATTTTTCCAATATGTGGCAGTCGCGCCAGATAACCCACACGCGCATCTGTATCATTCAACGAATAATATTCATCGCGCAACTGTGCGCGACTATTCCAGATTTTACACACGGCATTAATTTTATTTTTGTTATGAAACATCGCAAATAACCCGTCAAAATCCGAACCACGTGTACGCAAGAAATCCATTATTTCGCCATGAATACGCTTTGCCGTCTTTTGGGAAAAACCGCCCGCCAGTATAACATAGACACAATGTTCTGCAAAAGTGTCCGCGTCCAAGACATGCCGGTGTGATAAATTTTCGCGTATTTCATCAAACGATTGCGCATCGGAATCCATTCCCATTTCACGCAATTGTTTATCCAACCCAAAAACCCAATCCGCCGTGAACATATTTTATTAATATTCCCTGTCATGATTTATAATAACATCTGGACTTTGATAACATTTTAATCTTTCAAGTTCCCCAGAAGGCATTCTTTCATAAACTTCTTTAAATTTATAATAATCATTTCCATCATAAAACAGAAAATTAAAATTTCCATCTGTAATCAGGCAAGAAATTAAACAAATCTTATCATTATCAAAAACCTGGTTATCTTTACGAAACTGCATATAGGTCTTCATATCACCCAACGAAAAATTCGTATAATAACTTCCTATTTTTGGATGCGAATGCCCATGTACAACGACATCTGTTCCATCCTTATTTGATTTTGATATAAAGTCTTGTAAAGCAGAATTAAGCCCCGAAAAATTTGCTTCGGTTCTTCCGCTTATACCCGATGAAACATAACTATCTATAAAAACATTTTGTTTGTCATTTTTACCAAATAAAAGAAATGGGATTTCATAATTTTCTTCCTTGCTTACCTCGTCAACAGCAAATAAAAATTCCGCCACTTCATCGGACAAAAAAACTTTTCCTTGGGGAACAATCCCCAACATACTGTTTCTAACAGGAAAATTTTCTTCATCGATTCCAGGTATTTTTATAATTTTACCGGCAAGTTTTGCTTTTGTCTTTAATAAATAAATTGCCTCCGAAAAATGTTCTTTATTCATATAT
>JADINC010000035.1 GCA_017694255.1 Candidatus Enterousia avistercoris
GTGCGAAGCAATCCGCGCAGGTGGTGTTAGAATCTAATCGGTAATATACGGAGTTTTATTATGGCACGTTTTGATGATAAAAAATTGCAAACGGATAATTTAGTGGACAAGTTAGTTTCCATTAACCGGGTTTCCAAAACTGTAAAAGGTGGTCGGAATATGTCTTTTTCGGCACTGGTTGTTGTCGGGGACAAGGCTGGGCGCGTTGGTTTTGGTAAAGGTAAAGCGTTGGAAGTTCAAAGTGCTGTTCAAAAAGCAACCAAGGCAGCCAAGGCGAAAATGATACGCGTTCCGTTGAAAGAAGGACGTACATTGCATCATGACAGCGCGGCAAAATACGGCGCCAGCAAATTGGTTGTTCGCAGCGCAGTCCCAGGTACTGGTATCATTGCAGGTGGTGCGTTACGCGCGGTGTTTGAATGCTTAGGGGTCCAGGACGTCGTTGTAAAATCCCAGGGTTCAAATAATCCAAATAATATGATTCGTGCGGCTTTCTTGGCATTTAGCAAAATGAATTCGCCAAAGACTGTTGCAGCGCGTCGTGGTAAATCTGTCGCGGAAATTATTGCCGGGCGTGATGGGAAAAAATTAGAAAATAACGAACAGTCCGCGGAAGAAAAATAATTCAGACCCGCGCCAATAAAAACGGAGATTAATTATGGCAAAAATAGTTGTAAAGCAGGTTAGAAGCGTTATTGGACGTCCAACCGCGCAGCGTAAAGTTGTTGCAGCGTTGGGACTGGGGCGTATCGGTAAAACACGCGAAATCGAAGATTGTCCAGCCGTTCGTGGTATGGTGGCCAAGGTTTCACATCTGGTTGAAATTGTTGGCGAATAATAATGTAAAACCGAGTGTGCCGGCTTAATACGGCATGCGATACAGAATTACAGATGATGTAATTCACAGGATAAAAGGAAAATAAAAATGAAACTGAATGCTTTGATGGATAATTTTGGTGCACGCAGCAGCGTAAAACGCGTTGGTCGTGGTATCGGTTCGGGTATGGGTAAAACGTCGGGCCGTGGAAATAAAGGACAAAAATCGCGCAGCGGATCACGCAAGCAGGCGACGTTCCAAGGGGGACAAATGCCGATTTTGCGTCGTTTTCCGAAATTTGGGTTTAATAATCCTTTTGCCAAGGAATATGCGACTGTTAACCTGGGGGATATAGAAAAATTTATCGCGTCGGGTAAAATTGATGCGTCTGCCCCGATTACAATTGATTCTTTGATGGCAGCCAAAGTTATTAATCGGCGTAAAGATGGGTTAAAAGTTTTGGCCAAGGGCGAAATTAAATCTGCGGTTAATATTGTTGCAGATAAATGGTCAAAATCTGCCGAGGCTGCAATTGTTAAAGCCGGTGGAACAATTAAAAACAAATAATTAACAATTTGCATCTGGGGGTGGAATAAGACCCACAGATGCAAAAACAATTAGAAGCGTGTTCGCATGAAATTTTTGAGAGAGTTTTTTGGCAGTATGTCCGATTTACAAAAACGCATATTGTTTACAATAGGGGCGTTGATTGTTTATCGTATTGGGTCTTTTATTCCATTGCCAGGGGTTAATGCGTCTGCGGTTTTGCATTTGTTTACAGGCGAAGGCAGTGGCATGATGGGCATGTTTGATATGTTTTCGGGGGGATCATTGTCGCGTATGTCCGTTTTGGCATTGAATATTTTCCCGTACATATCTGCTTCTATCGTGTTGCAGTTGTTGACCGCAACCAGTAAATCTTTGAATGAATTACGCAAAGAAGGCGAATCTGGACGTATCAAGATTAATCAGTACACGCGTTATCTGGCGGTGTTCTTGGCCGTGGTCCAGGGTTGGGCCGTGGTTCGTGGTTTGGAATCTATGGCGCCGGTTAATGGTGTTGCCGCCGTGGTAAACCCAGGGTTGGCATTTGAACTGTCGGCGATTATCGCGTTGGTTGGTGGAACAGTGTTTGTGATGTGGCTGGCTGAACAGATTACTGCACGTGGTATTGGCCAGGGTGCGTCATTATTAATCTTTGCCGGTATTATCGCAGAAGTGCCGGGGGGGATTGCGCAATTATTCTCGTTGGGATCGGTTGGTCAAATTTCACCAGCGATGATTGCGTTGACGGTGGCGTTTGTCATAGGTATTGTTGCGTTAATCGCGTTCTTTGAACAGGCGCAACGTCGCATCCAGATTTTGTATCCGCGCCAGGTTATGGCTAATGGGGTTATGAATACAAATGCGTCATATTTACCGATAAAGGTTAATATGTCGGGCGTTATGGGGCCGGTGTTTGCGGCCAGTATCATGATGCTGCCGGCGTTTGTTCAACGATTTGTGCAAAGTGAAAATCCGATTGTGCAGTCTGTTATGGGATTCTTTACATATGGAACGTGGTCGTATATTATTACATATACTGTATTGATTGCGTTTTTTGCGTATTTCCAAACAGCGGTTGTATTTAATTCCGAAGAAACATCGAATAATCTGAAAAATGCTGGTGGCTATATCCCAGGGGTGCGCCCGGGTGAACAGACTATGCATTATTTGGATGCGGTTGTTTCGCGTACCACAGCAATCGGGGTTTTATATTTGGTTGTGGTTTGTGTGGTGCCTATTATTCTGAATACGCATGCGGGGATGCCACTGGCCATTGGTGGGACCAGCGTTTTAATCGTCGCAGGTGTTGTTCTGGATACTATGAACCAGGTGCAATCTTATCTGGTTGCAAAGCAGTACAAAAGCGTTATTAAAAAGGCGCAAAAGAAAGGGCGGTTCCGTTAATAGGCTTAAAACATTATTGACGGGGCAAACAAAGATTTGACTTTTGTTGCATTTTTTATAAAATAATGCAGCAAAATAAAATACATCAAGAAATCAGAGAT
>JADINC010000036.1 GCA_017694255.1 Candidatus Enterousia avistercoris
CATGTTCAGCGCGCGCGAATGATTTTGACCAAATCCGCAGTCAACTGGATGCGGCCGAAGATAAACTGTTGGATTTCAGTCAACGCCTGTTGGTTGTTAATATGGACGCCGAAGACGCGGCCGCGATATCCCAGGCAACCGAAGGCGAACTGGCATTTCACCAAGATGACACATCCGCATCAAAAAAATTACTGGACGAAATCGCCGACAAATTGAACACCACGTTCGACACCAGTAATTTTGATGCGAACCTGGCACCGATTTCATTATCATTAAACATAGACGCGGCCTTTGACAATCTGGACCCACTGTCTGGCACGTCAACCACGGCAAAATCTGGGACAGATTTATATAACGCGGCCCTGCCCGTGTGTCGCGAAATGGCGATGGAGGTTTGCGCCAACGAACAAGAATTATCCATCGCGGAAAGTGGATACCAAATGCTGATAGAGCAAGATTGCACCACCGTCGCCCGCGCATATGAAACCCAAAAAAGCCAAACACGTGAACAAATCCGCGAAAGCAGCGCGCTGCTAGATATGTCCCGTCTGGACGATTACCAGACCCGCAATTCAGACGATATTTTAACCTGCAAAAGCAAAATGTTGGATTTATTAACAAATACGTCTGTATGTGGCGAAAATATGGAAAAGTGTCTGGACATCAGTGGTCAATATATTGACCCATCCACCGGCGAAGCGATTTTGACCCCGAACCTGGCCAATCTGGCGAACTTAATCACGCGTCCAACGGGCAACCAAACATGGACCAGCGCACCTGGCAATGAAAAATTTGTTTCATATTTAAATTCCAAAAAAATCTTTTTGGAATCCGCGACCGAAAACTGCCAAGATATTGCCGATACCGTATGGGACCAATTTATTGACGACGCGCTGGCGCAAATTAAATTGGCCCAGGACAAAAAACTAGAAGAAGTACGCCAATCCTGTACCACATTAACCGCCCAGTGTCTGTCTGACGCGGCGGAAACACTTGAAGATTTCGACAGTCGCGCGTTATCCATATTCGGGATAGAGGCTGACAAAACCGCGAAACAAATGTGTTCAGACATCCAGAATGCATGCACGGCATTACTGAACACGGTTGATACAGAACAAAACTGGGCCACGGGCGTCACCGAAATCGCGACCGACAAGACATACGAAACCATATTATCCACCTGTCGCGAGATTGGACGCAACTGTATCGTCCAGTCATGTAAATCAATATCTGGCAATTTTGGTCTGTGCGAAAGCATCGACACATCTGTCAACAGAAAATCCATTATAAATCGCACCGCATGCTGGGCCGAGGTTCGCGATTGCGTGGCCAGTGCGGGGCTTGAATCGATTGATAAAATTACCGCACAATTAATAGACAACGGCACAATAAACACCGAAAACGGCGCATTTTATGATGTTCTGTATGGTCCAGACCTGGATATCGCCGTCACACCAAACGATTCGTCATGCATAACCAACGCCGATAAAGGCAATTGCATATATGATATCTGTGCAAACGATTGTGGATACGATACCGCCAAAGAAGAATACACCCTTTTGAACACAGACAGATGTCGCACATGCCGTCTGGCGGAAAGAATCTGGGGCAATTGCGAAGCGGCCCCATCTGCGGACTTGCGTCTGCCAGATGCGCATAACAAAATCAAAATCATTGACAACAGCGATAACGACACATTAATGTCGTGGTTTGCCAAAAATACCAATACAGACGATGAAATCGACAGTTGCCGCGACACATCATGTGGCCCCGGATACCAGGCCCAGTATGACCCAGACACCAATACAATCAGTTGCATATTGGCCACCCTGTTATCTGGGGATAACATACAGTGCCCAACTGACAAGTTTTGGCGTGTTAACTATGGCAACACGGCAATTCAAAACAACTGTTGCATAACAACCGATGGCGCCCCCGGCGGTCGTGATGTATTCGGTAATTGCTGTAATAACACAATATTTGGTGGAATAGGCAATCTGATATGGAACACTGCCAGGGGAGATGCCGCGAAACAATATTTCGCATTCACCAAATCAACATACCCCGAAAAAGCACCAGACGACATATATTTCCCCGAGGCGGACACCATTGAACCCGGCAAATCAGCAGAAGGCATAACAGGTGCAGTCGGCTGGACCGGTGGTCTGTGCGTTCCCGGAATGCATGCTGTAACATTTGTTGCCGCGTTTAAGTTAAAAAATCCTGACACCAATCCGAACTATTACGGTACTGATGGTGATCAAATGTACCTGGTATGCATTAATGAAGAGACTACTGGCCTGGGGGCGACCGGCGAAAACAAAGGCGATCCCAACGACACAAACGCCGCCTATTACCCACGTGGTAATACAATAACCTGCCCGACGAAGAATGGGGTAGCTGGGCACTTCTTGTTCATCAATGCAACTCAGGGCCGATACATAACACCATTATATGAGGGCACATCCACCGACAAACAATCCCCCACATACCCCACGGCATATTATAACGGTGCCGACACCAGCAGCAAATGTGAACAAAAACAGTATGGGACTTGGGAAGGTGCATGCGTAGTACCAACACCAGAAAACTACCAGGTGAAATATTAAAAAACGGTAGAAGCAGAATAAGGAGCAAGCCGAAACAAAAAACGTATTGACAAAATAGTTTTACGTATATATTATTATAAACATATTACAGAATCTGGGGATACAGATGGTTGTAAAAAAATATCTTTTCTGTTTTTATTTTGGCGGTGCGCCGTCATGGCCACCATGCCC
>JADINC010000037.1 GCA_017694255.1 Candidatus Enterousia avistercoris
TAGCGCAGTTTGAACAAATACGAGGATGCCCGCAGGCGTAAGCCGAGGGAATAAAGAGTATGTGAAAACAAGCGTTAGCGCAGTTTGAACAAATACGAGGATACGCACAGGGCGCATAAGCGCCCGAGCGACACAATTTATTCACTGGATCGCCACGGTCGCGTTGCTCCCTCGCGATGACAAAATATTGTCTGTGCAGGCGCACGACTCGCCTCGCAACCCTGCAGACGTTCTTTGCCCCTTTGCACGAATATAAATAAAAAAACCGCCCATGGCGGTTTATAAAACTTTGGTGCGAGCAAAGGGGCTCGAACCCTCGACCTCAACCTTGGCAAGGTTGCGCTCTAGCCAACTGAGCTACGCTCGCACTGCGTGGTGTATTTTGACACATCTTTTTTTATATTGCAAGTAAATTTTTTAAATACCCCCGCCGTAACGGCGGGGTCTGTATTAAAACCAATTCCATGGTTGGAACGCTTGTAAAAATCCGTATGCAGTACGCCGGTCTGCAAATGTATGACCACAGCGTGGGCACACGATAAACGGTGCAATAACAGCCTTGGTCTTTTTGAATATAGCGCGCCAAATCAAAAATCCCAGAACCCATACGGCGATTACCAATCCCCATGCAACATAGTTAAAGTATTGGTCAACAGTATCTGTGATAACGGTTATAACCTGGACATCTGATTGTGCTAAATCATCATAAATCTGGGTCGCAACCGGCCATGATGATGGACGCCACGGATAAACATGTTCTATGCCATAGTTCGTCAACAGCGTCGTCCCCAATCCCCCAGTGTTTTTATCCAGTTGCGATTTAATTACCCCGTCAATCATATCATCAATTTGAACCTGTAACAGACCAGTCAATTGATTTTCAATTTCATCCAATTTTTCGTTTACCATTGCGGCGGTATCATCAACCTTTGCAATTGTTTCATTGGCTTTATCAATACCCTGGTTCACTTGGTCGACACCCTTGTTCACTTCGTCCAGCGCATTTGTAACCCCACTGGTGTCAATGCCAAAACGCCCAACCAATCCAGCCAATTTTCCAACCTTTTCTGTGGTTTCACTGACCTTGTTTGATGCGTCTTGGGCGTCGGCGGTGGCATCTTTTGCCTTGGCTGTGGTATCGGTTACGACATCAACGGCGTCGCCAACCATACGAACCTTGTCCACGGCAAATGCAACCGGTTCTTCCAGATTAATTGCGTCCTTTATCCCATCCAGCAATTTTTCATACTGTTCAACAATATTGCGTTGCAGATCAAAGAACATTGATACAACGATTGATTTCTTTATCGGTTGCGAATAAGTATTTTTTACCCACAACGGCATCGCAACCACCAGCGCAATCCAGATTACAGAAATAACGGCAAAAATAATTTTTACACGCGTTACAAACGACTTTTTCTTTTTGACGGTTTTCGCGCCGCCCATGTCGATTACTTCGACTTCTTTTTTCTTTTTTGGCATTACCAGACTCCTTTACCTGTTTATATGTTCAGTTTAAAATATTTTTTTTGCATATTTCAATACTTTTTAGTGAACAGTTTGATGGAATTTTAAAATTTCATCCGCCATCATTTCTTTTATTTTTTGCGGTCCAATATTTTTTTGCTGGTTTTTCATAACTTGCAAAACAGTTTTATAATAAATATCCGCTGAACGCGAATTATCAAATGTTGCGATTTCTGTTGTTGGTAATAAATTATACTGGTTCCCGTTGGATTTCAGGCATGCCAAAGTATATACGAATGTCAATTTTCCGGCACTTTTTACCGCAGTCGCCAGATATAGTTTATCAGTCATATTCAGCACCAGTTTTGGTACGCCGTTTATGTATTTATCTTGTGCTTTATTATTCATTGTTTTTCACCTGTATATTTTTCAATAAATTCTGCCTTGAATTGCGCAAAGCATCCCTGCTCTATTGATTTGCGAATGTCGCGCATTAAATCCTGGTAAAACCATAAATTATGCTGGGTCAATAACATCGCCCCCAGAATTTCATTGCACTTTACCAGATGATGAATATACGCACGCGTCAATTTACATGCCGGGCATCTGCACTGGTCATCCAATGGCGCCGTATCATCACGAAAACGCGCGTTGCGCATATTCATTGTGCCGTGTCTGGTAAATGCCTGGGCAGTACGTCCGGCACGCGTCGGCATAACACAGTCAAACATGTCGATACCGCGTTCAACCGCACCCAATATATCCAGTGGGGTTCCAACACCCATTAAGTACCGTGGTTTATCTGTCGGTAATAACGGTGTTGTGGTCGCAATCATATCAAACATAACATCTTGGGGCTCGCCCACCGCCAGGCCACCAACCGCATATCCATCAAAACCAATATCTGTTAATTGTTTTGCGGATTTTTTACGCAGGTCGGCAAAATCTGCGCCCTGGACAATTCCAAAAATTCCGTACCCCGGGCGGTCAATAAATGCATCACGACTGCGTCGCGCCCAACGCGCAACCATATCAACATTACGTTCAACACGTTCGCGGGGCGCCGGCAGATGCAGGCATTCGTCCAACGCCATTGTTATATTTGAATCCAGTTGATGTTGAATATGCACAGAATCTTCGGGGCGCAAGAAATGTTTTATTCCGCCATCGATATGCGATGTGAATTCTACGCCTTCTTCCCGCATTTTGACCAAATTAGATAACGACATAACCTGGAACCCGCCACTGTCGGTCAGTATCGGTCCGTGCCAACCACTGAACTGGTGCAACCCGCCCATTTGTTCCACTAAATCACCGCCGGGACGCATCATCAGATGATAAGTATTACCCAAAATAACCTGGGTTCCGGTGGCGGCAACCATATCCATGGTCAATGCCTTGACCGTGGCGCATGTGCCGACCGCCATAAATGCGGGGGTTTGAAACGTTCCGTGTGCGGTTTCCACCGCGCCACGGCGCGCGTTCCCGTCCGTTGCCAATAATGTAAACTTTAACGACATTCCCGTTCCTTTGAAATAGAAAGTTGTTTTGTCTGGGATAAATTACCGCTGTTTTCTTGCCATACCGACATTACATCCACGTTATGGTTTGCCCCCGCTGTGATTATAGACACAGGCTGTTCAAAAT
>JADINC010000003.1 GCA_017694255.1 Candidatus Enterousia avistercoris
GAAAAGTAACCTCGGTCCCATGTTCATGATGTGTTTTATTTTCTGTAATGGTCAAATCACATGTTGGCACACCATCTGCGAACGCCATATGCGCTTCTTTATCACCACGCCATACACGCACCTCTAACCACGTAGACAACGCATTTACCACCGACACACCAACCCCGTGCAAACCGCCAGACACCTTGTACGCGCCATTGGTTTCATTATCAAACTTGCCCCCCGCGTGCAGTTCGCACATAATCAGTTCCAACGCACTGCGCCCTGTTTCATGGTTGATATCGAACGGCATACCACGTCCATTATCACGAATTGTGGCACTGCCATCTGCATTTAATGAAACATATACCGTATCGGCATAACCTGCCATTGCTTCGTCAATAGAATTATTAACAACTTCATAAATCATATGGTGCAGACCGGACCCACCTTCGCCGACGTCGCCGATATACATTCCCGGGCGTTTTTTAACCGCCTCTAACCCTTTTAGAACCTTGATTGAATCACCGGTATATTCATTATTTACAGCCATTATAAATTCCTTTCTTTTTTCTATCGAAGAATAGCAATTTATGCTATAATTATCAAGGAAAAAGGGGGACAAACCATGCGTTTTAAATTATTGTATTTTGGGGAAATTTTTATTAATCCGAAAAAGCGTTCACAGCATATTTCCGACATCCGGATGCAGTTTCATCCGCAACTGAAAAAACTGCTGGAACACCAGCCTTGGGACAACATGACAAAATATATGATGCCGGGTGCAACAAAAAGCCCTATTACCACCCGCCATATTGGTGGCATAGACTGGAATCCAATAATTACACCAAATTTAAAACTGTTAGCAGAAATAGATATACAAATGATGCACCCTGAAATTGTTGGTCTGCCGCACAGTGATATTGATAACCGGGTTAAAACGATACTGGACGGTCTGCGTTGCCCGCAAAACGAACATGAAATTGGTGAAAACACCCCGCGTGATATTGGTCCAATTTATACATTGCTGGACGACGACCATTTAATAACGAGATTATCTGTTAACACCAGCCACTTGTTATCAACAGACATGTTTAACCCAGAATTCTCGCGCACACCCGATACAGTGTTTATGATGCTAGACGTGAATGTCCGTATTGCCGAAGGCACGCTGGAAAACTTGCCATTTATGGTATAAACGCCAATGGCGTTTATACCAATGTGCAAAGTTATGTCAAAGCATTCGTAATTTGATCCTGCATCTGGAATGTTCCCAAAACGACCCACGCAATAATTGCCGATACTAATAAAATTCCAATACTGTTTAATGCACTGGATACAGATTCCATTTTACGCACAGATTCTTCCAGATAATCATTCGCCACCCGCCCCAGGTTTTCATCAAAACCATTCATATCGGCATAAATGGCCAAATCGCCAATAATTTCTGAATTCGGGAAATCGCGCCCTGTATTATTCAACGCCACCCCCAGGTTTGCGCCATTTGCAATATAGTGCAATGTTTCTTCCAATATATTACGCAAATATTTATTTGAATTATCCGCCAGCATACGCATTGCATCTGGCATTGTAATTCCAGCCGCAACCATGGACGATAAACTCATCAACCATCCAACAGACATCTGAATTTTATATATATTCCATGGTGGTAATTTATCAAACGCAGTCCGCATGCGCCCGGTCCAGTTTGGCAAACTGATACCAATAACCACACAAATCGCGATAAATACCCCCAATATAACATACCAGTATTGTATTGAAAATTCAGACATCCATATCAACGACCGCGCCATTCCCGTCCACAGCATATTTTCACCGGCAATTTCTGCCAACGGTGGCACTAAATAAATCCCGACCAGCATAATAATACCAAACGTCAGCACCAGCAAAAACATCGGATACGCAATTGCGTTCAACATTGCCCGCCGCATACGTTGCATTCCCGAAACAACCCGACTGACATTTTCCAGTGCAACCACCAAATCAGACAAATTAGCCGACGTCACCAACAGCGTTTCATTTGGTGGCACCCAACCGCGCGTTGCATCAGAAAAACTCATCCCCCGTTCCAGATTTTTCTGCCATTCACGCATAACAATTGCAAACGGTTCATTTGGCTTTTTACCACCATGTGATTCAATTGCTTCCAAACGGTTCAGCGCATCCATCAGCGAAAAATCATTACGCAACAATGACGCCAATTTTCGTGCGGTTGCCATACGCTTTTCCGTATCCATACGGAAAACCAATCGCGCATACCATAAATCCATTTTGGTTGTCATATTAATACACCCCTGGTCTGTCCAGCAATCCGACCCAGCGCTCTAACTCATCAACCCCAATAATACCTTGCAGCATCAGTGATGTTGCGGCCTCTTTCAATGTGCGCCCATCCATTTCTTCCAGCCAATATTTATACGCCGCATCCGTATTTCCCGCCAATGCCAGACGCAAAAATTCACTGTTTGTAATAATTATTTCCCCGGCCTTGATACGCCCCAGTGTTCCAGTTCCTTTACATTCTTCACAACCCGCGCCACGAATATATACCTGGCGCAGCCCCAATTCACCGAACGCATCCATTACACGCCGATACGCCGGGTTTTCCGGATGGTCAATCAATCTTTCCCGACAATACGGACACAGTTTTTTAAACAAACGCATAGATATCAAACCACGCATCAGCGTTTCTTCTTTTAATTTGAATGCCTCTATACCCAAATCTAATAAACGCGTCAATGCGGCCATGGCTGAATTTGCATGCAGTGTGGTCCAAACATTATGCCCTGACAACGCCCCGCGCACCGTTAATTGCGCCGCCGCCAGTGTACGAATTTCCCCCACCATCAACGTATCTGGGTCGCTGCGCAATGCCGCGGCCAACGCTTCGGTATATTTTTCTTCGCGTTGTTCTTCGTTCATTGTATTAACAACAGGCATTTGGTGTGCGCCGAATATTTTTTGTTCAACTGGATCTTCGACGGTAATCATATTTATTTCATAGTGATGTTCTTTTAACATCAGCGACATATTTCGCACCAACGTTGTTGATTTACCAGAACTGGTCGGACCAGCCACAATAACCAATCCTGTTGGGAACGAACGCAGACGCATTAATAATTTTTGTTCATATTCACCAAATTCTTGTTCTGTTTTAATACCTTCGGACGGGTTATCATACAACAGTCGCATAACGACATATCGGCTGCCGAATGCGATTGGGTTAAATTGCATACGAATACTTAAAATACCACGTGGCAAGTATAAATCTTTGGTACCACGCAGTGGTGTCCGCCCATCTTTTTGTGCGAACTGGTATTCATTCTGGGCATAGTTCGTATTTGACATATCCGACGAAGCAAATGCCGCCCGAACAAAAGATTCCCCCCAACCTGAATTATATTCTAACACTGGCTGCATGCTGCCGTCTATTCGGAAATAAATTGTTGTTTGGTCTGCAACCTCTATATGAATATCAGACACTTTTTGCGCGGCAGCTTTGGCGATAATATCGACAAAATCCTTTTGCATTTGATTATCATAATCCTGGCGGGAACGTGGTGTCCCCCCCAGACGACTTTCATATGCCTTGTAAATACTGGATACCAACCCCAAATCAGAATAAAACGGTATGCGCATCGGCCGTGCGCGCGCTTTCAACAAATCCAGAAAAGCCAACACCCGCCCATCATAGCGATGTGTACGTGATATAATTATTTCACCCCCAGAAAAATATGCAACCAGTCCCTGGGTATCTTTGGGCAGTTCTTCGGCCCCACCAGTTGCCGTCAACAGCCTGTTTCCATTAGAAAACAGAAAATCCACAATATCTTTGTTATCTGCTGTTTCCAACCCCGCCGGCACAGACGGTTTCTGGGCAACAGGAATATTATTCAGTATATTGTTTTCTGCTTCGTTCATTTTATTTGTCCGCGATTAATTAGATTTACTAACATTCAGCGTTTGTGTTGTTTCACCATCTGAAAACACGATACCTTCGTCCAGTGATATTGATTTTACTGTATAACCATCAATAACCTTGCCTACACTGATTGTTTTATTTTGCCCAGTTGATAAATCTTGTATTGTTGCCTGTAATTGTGCCCCCGCACCAATAACATTTATCAGTCTGTATTTTTCGCCGAAATTTACACCTGAAACAACATCTGATTCTTCATACGATGCACTTTGTTGATACTGTTTTGTTGCCGCCCCTGATTTTAATTCTTCGCTTTGCGCGGCCAGTTCTTCTTTTTCACGTTCCAGTTTTGCGGCCTCAGCCTCTAATTTAGCCTGGGCATTTTCCAGTTCTTGTTGTTGCTGTTCTGCGCGTCCCGACAGTGTATCTATTTCCATATGCAGTTTAATTTTTTCTGCGGCCAATCTGTCCAGTTCCAAATCCAGCTGTGCACGTTCTTTTTCCAATTCCATCAGAACTTTTTCTTGTTCCAGCGTTGTAATTTGTTGAAACAGCGACCCTGACATATCATAATTTGCAACGGCATCTGCATTCATCGCTTCCATATCTATATCAACATCATTGATTGCGGCGTCATCAGATACATATTCCACATCCGTATATTCATCATACGCCATATCTGCGGCATAAGACGACTGTGAAACAAATCCCGCGACCAAAATCATAACAAATAGCATTAGTTTATTTTGCATAGATAATCACCTCATAGTTCCATGTACGCGACGACGCATTCCATACACATTTTGTCATGTATACACCGCCAAAATCATCAAATATCTGCATAAATTCCGTCGGAATTAATTTTGATTCCGCGGCAACCTCTACCACATTCAGATATATTGTATCAACCCCGTTTGTTAACGTATCTACAACCATTTGCGCATCTGCAGGCGTATCGATTCCCTGGAACGCCGTCATAACAGCACGCAATACTGTTTCCACATCGCGTTCATCAATTGATGCATACGTGGACACATCTGGCAACTTTGCCCGCACGGTTAATGATTTTTCAGATTCCTGTTGCACGAACGATGCCGGCATCAGTTCTGTTGCCATCATGTAAAAATCATCCAACGTCCCATAATCACGTACAAAGCGCACAGTTGCATACGATTCCCCACATTCAACTGACGTTTGATTCCACCCAGTTATCGGCTGCATCAAAAATCCCATTGCTTGATAGCAAACCTGGGCCCGTTCCATCGGATCTGGCAGATATTCGTACGGCAAAACAATAGGTTCCGGTGCGGGCGCTTTTTCAATTTCGAATGCCGCGTCTAATTCTTTATTTTTTTCTTCGACCTGTTTTTCATATTCCGCGACCAATTCAGAATCCATCTCTGAAATTTCTGATGCCGCGTTCATTTGTTGCAGTGGTTCACGAAAGAACCATATTGACGATACAACAAACGCCACAATTAACAGCACAGACGCAATAACGCCCCATGCCCGACTGATTGGACGCAATTGCGCCCGTATTGCGCGAATTGTCAAATCAGACAAATTACGTTCCACCGCACGTGGCATTCCCCATGGTGCGGGCGCGAACAGCGCGGCCCAATCTGGTATTTCTGACAGTTTAAAATATTCACTGCGTGCATCTTCTTCGCGTTCGAATAATTTATCTTCCAGTATTATCCCATTACGCACAGCCACCAAATAAAATTTTTTATCAACCGCGAATACCGCCAAAAACGAAGAAAATTCGCCCAACGCATCTACAACAGCGGCGGCCGCACTGTCCATACCACTGCGATGTCCGGCGCGTCGCGCGCCCAGTCCAACCATACCGCGATATTCGGTAAATAAATTTAATTTTTTATCAACACTGCGTGCCAACGTACGTGCATAAGAACGCGCGACATACCCGGCACCTGTCGGCTGCCAAAACAGCCCAACCGCATACTTTTTTTTATTAAGTGTAATAACCTGGCCTGACACTTTCTCTCTCTACCTATAATATTCCAGATAATTATAACATAAAAAGAACTGATTTGGCAAACACAGAATATATATAAAAACCCGTCATAACAAAATTATGACGGGTATAAATATAATATTAATTTAAATTAACAACCCTGGCCACCATACATCGACCCATTACAGTTTATCTGGTGTTCAACCAACACCGGCGCGACGACTGTTGCCCCCGGGTCTTTGGCGGTACGTACACTGTTTGGATGTGGGCAATCATAAACATTTGCAACCAATATGAACGACCGTTCTGGCCCAAATATCACCCATTCGTTTGGCCGTGTACGTTGACTGGTAATCCAATACGCATTCCCAGGTCTGGCCTGGTCAACAATTCTGTTTTCCAGATACGTACGTGCATCATCTGCATCATATACCGAAACTTCGGATTCTATTTTATACAAAAACGTACATCCGATTGGCTCTGCCTCTAACTGGCGCAGATATTGGCTGCCCTCTTCTGGTTTAATCATCCCGCCACACGCAGCCAGCCCCAGAAATAACAAAGAAAACGCGTACTTTTTTTTCATTTTTATTTTCCCATATAATTACTTTGATTCAATTATATCATAATTTGCCGGATTGCTAAACAGTTTTTTCAGCACCAGATTATTCAGCGCATGACTGCCCTTGTATGATTCCAGTTTTCCAACAACAACCCCGCCACTGGTATACATATCACCAATTGCGTCAATTATTTTATGCCGCACAAATTCATCTGGCCATATAGTATCATTCAGCGTTCCATCCCCAGAATTATTCAACGCAATAACATTTGTTTCATCCGCCCCACGCGCCATACCATGCGCCTTTAAATATTCCCATTCGGAAAATTTTCCAAACGTACGTGCACGTGCGATATTTTCCACAAAATCATGCACTGATTTATCATCATCACGAAATACATACGAATACGTTTGTCGTCCGATAATTTTTTCT
Source organism: Candidatus Enterousia avistercoris (assembly GCA_017694255.1). Classification (GTDB taxonomy): domain Bacteria; phylum Pseudomonadota; class Alphaproteobacteria; order Rs-D84; family Rs-D84; genus Enterousia; species Enterousia avistercoris. Next base: position 6,893 of record JADINC010000003.1, read on the forward strand.
GGATACACCAGCGTTGCCGATATTTCCAACGCATTATCACCCGGGACCAGTTTCACATACCCATCATTTTTACGTCCTGATAATTTTTCCATTATCCACAGCTTTATACGTGTACCAAACCCCAGTGTACGGCGTATTTCGCGTGCATATGCAATAACAGGCCGGCGTACAATAACTTTCCGCCGTTCGCCACAAACAACCCCCGCATTAACAAAAGCATCATAGAACTTTGCTGCACTACCATCTAAAATGGGGGTTTCTGGTCCATCTATTTCCACCATCGCACTGTCAATTCCGGCCATAAACAGTGCCGCCATTAAATGTTCAACTGTTTGAACATGAACGCCATTTGGATTACCAATTGTTGTATTTCGCATTTTTGTATCGCCGACATTATTAAACATCGCCAACACAGGTTCCGAATTTGGAATATCTGTCCGCTTAAAATAAATTCCACACTGTTTTGATGGACGCACAACCAGATTTACCGGCATTCCGGAATGAATACCACGTCCTGAAATTTTTACTATTTTTTTCAACGTCGCAACCATTATACTTTCCCCCACAGCCATTGATAAAACGCGTCATCCACCGTCATATCCAAACGCGCATACTTTATTTCATTTTTGGCCCAGTCTGGCAAACGCACCCAGTCTTTTTCTGTTGTAATTAATTTTGCGCTGCGCCGCGCAGCTGCCGCAACCAGTTTTTTTAAATCATCATCAGTATATTGATAGTGGTCTGGGAAAGATTTTTTTCCAACCACATTATCCAATGCGCCAAAGAATTTTTTGGGATACCCAATTCCAGCAAACGCATACAACTTTTGTTTTTTATCATATGGCGACGTCGTTTCAGAATTCGCATAGAACACTGGTATATCCGTTGGCAACGTAAAACGCCGCCGTGGTCGCCGACTGCGCACAACAATAATCGCATCTGCCCGTCGCACGGCCCGCCGTGGTTCACGCAACGGGCCCGCCGGCAACATAAACCCATTACCAAAACCAATAGATTGATCAAACACCAACACAGAAATATCTTTTTTTACACGCGGATTTTGAAATCCATCATCCATCACAATTGGCGAACGATTATCAGTTTGTTTATCTAATAATATTATATTACTTTTTCTGTCGCCAACATGCACCTGGATACCATCGCGCGCCAACATGGTTGCTTCATCACCAACATTACCTGTTTTTGCGCTTTTTTTATACCCACGCATAACAACCGGTGCATCAAACATTTTCGCCACTGCCCGCACAATAGGCGTTTTACCAACCCCCCCCGCCAAAATATTACCAAAGCAAACAACCGGTCGCGATGATTTGTATGCCCCAATTTTACGAAACATATAAACCACACGCCCAATTAAATAATAAACCCACGACACTGGCAATAAAATAAATGCCAGTGGTGTTTTATGCATAAACCACCATGGTGTTTTCATTATTATTTCCTTGGCTGTGTTTTCTTTTTTGCGCGTGCGGCATCACGTTGTGCCCGCAGATTCTTTTTAAATTCAGACGACTTTAAATCTTGTTCCACCTGGAACAAATTAAATTCGCCATCCATTTCGCGAACCTGGCGCACCATAATATCTTCTACCTTTTTACGCAATGCCTCAAATTCCGTGGCATTGATTTTAGAATCAACAAATATCGGTTTTCCAACTTTACATGTAATCAGTGAAAAAGGCAATGCGACCAAATACCTGTCCCACCGTTTTTGAAACCATGCATGCGATGCCGAATAACAAACTGGAATAATCGGTGCACCGGTCATTTTTGCAAAATATAACGCCCCATCCTGGACACGCAGCGATGGTCCACCCGGACCATCGGGCGACATACACATTGAATAATCCCCACGACGTAATACCCGCACACCCTGACGTAATACAGAAATTCCCCCATCAGATGTACTGCCATAAATAGATTTCAAACCGAACAATCGCTGTAATTTTGCCATCATGCGACCGTCTTTATGACGGGACGCAACCGCATATGCACGCATTCCACCCAAACAAACAATTGGCGACAGCATCATACTGCGTCCATGCCAGAATATAAAGATTGCGGGCTTTCTGCGATATTTTTTAAAAGTTTCCCAATTTGTAATACGTTTGCGACATGTAAAATAAACGAACCAGATTGCGATTGCCATTAATCCAGCAACAATCCATTGAACCCAATCCATTCGCAATACAGGCTCCCAAAAGCCTTTCCACAATTTTCTAAAAGTTTGATACATGATCTATGCTCTTTATATAAATGCGATTTGGATTTTAGCAGTAAAAAAATCATATTTCAAGGTATGAAGAAAAAAGCGTGTAAAATCATAGAAATGATTTTTATTTGACAACAAAATAAAAATATACTATAATTTGACCCGTTTATCGCGGAGTAGAGCAGTCCGGTAGCTCGTCAGGCTCATAACCTGAAGGTCTGTGGTTCAAATCCACACTCCGCAACCAGTTAAAATGAAAAATACACCCATGCGGTGTATTTTTTATTTTACATGCGTTGGGTTGGATTTGAACCACAGAAACAATGTGGTTCAACCGCCGAAACCAGGCGGACGACAGTACGCCGGTTTGCCACAGGCAAAAATTTCCAGGTGGCGCAGCAAATCCACACTCCGCAACCAGTTAAAATAAAGAACATACCCTTGTGGTATGTTTTTTATTTTACGTGTGTTAGGTTGGATTTGAACCACATAAATAATATGGTTCAACCGCCGAAACCAGGCGGGCGGCAGTACGCCGGTTTGCCACAGGCAAAAATTTCCAGGTGACGCCGTAAATCCACCGCCAATCAACCAAAGTTCTATTTTCCGCTGTTTTGGGGCGTTTTTTTATTGCAAGTAATAAAATTACTCTTAATAATTGAATGATTATAAA